>CAZFHR010000086.1:0-5936 GCA_964519115.1 uncultured Candidatus Izemoplasmatales bacterium | reverse complement strand
CATGTATTAGGCATGCCGCCAGCGTTTATCCTGAGCCAGGATCAAACTCTCCATTTGTTATATGAATTGTTTTTTAGCTCTTCTTTTCTTGCCTTTTGACGTTTGTTCGTTCATTCTTGCTTATATTCAGTTTTCAAAGACCTAGCTGCGCCCCGTTTCCGCGCGCTTTTATATTCTACCATACCTGTTTTTGGATGTCAACAAAAAAACGCCCGTTTTGGGAAGATATTTGGCAACCCCAAAACAAAAAAAAGAAGAGGTTATAAATAACCTCTTCCAAAACAGATTTTTATTCTTCGAAATCGGCGTAGAGATCCTCTTCCTCGGTCGGTGGAATTTCATACTCGAAGGCGGTGTGTTTCAGAATGCCGGTTCCCGACGGAATGAGGCCGCCGATGATGACGTTCTCCTTGAGACCGAGCAGCGGGTCGGACTTGCCGCGGATCGCGGCGTCGGTCAGAACGCGCGTCGTTTCCTGGAAAGAGGCCGCCGACAGGAAGGAATCGGAACGGAGCGAAGCCTTCGTGATGCCAAGCATGACCGGCTTGGCGACGGCCGGACGCTTGCCGTGGAGCAAGGCTATCTGGTTGGCAGCGATGAAGTCGTTGATCGAGATCTGGCTTCCTGGCAACAGCTCGGTATCGCCTTCGAGCATGACGTTCATTCTGCGCGTCATCTGACGGATGATGATTTCGAGATGCTTGTCGGAAATGTCGACGCCCTGGGCCCGGTACACCTTCTGGACTTCCTTCAGGATGTATTGCTGGGCGGTTTCCATATCCGTCACGCGGAGCAGTTCCTTGGGATCGATCGAGCCTTCGGTGAGCTGCTGTCCGGCGCGGACGTCGTCGCCCTTGTGGACGATCGGCTGGACGTTGGCGTTGGGAACGTATTTCTTCTTTTCGATGCCGTTCTCGATGAAGATGTGGACCGTTTCATCGACCTGTTGGATGTCGGAGACGGTTCCGGAAATTTCGGAAATGATGGCGCGGCCTTTCGAAGTGCGGGCCTCGAACAGTTCCTGGACGCGGGGCAGACCCTGCGTGATGTCATCGCCGGCGACGCCGCCGGTATGGAACGTCCGCATCGTCAGCTGCGTGCCCGGTTCGCCGATGGACTGCGCAGCGATCGTGCCAACCGATTCCCCGACTTCGGCTTTGGAGCCGGTGGCGAGGTTCTGGCCGTAGCATTTGCGGCAGAGTCCGACTTTCGAGGTGCAGGTGAGCGCCGTGCGGATGGCGACGGCGGTCGTGCCTTTGTCTTTGCCGTCCTCGGTCCGGTCGAGCTCGCCGATGGTCTTGGCGATTTCTTCGGTGATGTATTCGTTGCGCCGGACCACGATTTCGCCCGTTTCCGGGTGAATGAAGGCGGCGGCGGCGTAGCGGCCGGCGATCCGGTCCTGGAGCGTTTCGATCGTCTTGCCGTCGCGGTCGAGCAGAGCTTTGACCTTGATGCCCTTGTCGGTGCGGCAGTCTTCTTCGGTGATGACGACGTCTTGGCTGACGTCGACGAGGCGCCGGGTCAGATAGCCGGATTCGGCGGTCTTCAGCGCGGTGTCGGTCGAACCTTTCCGCGACCCGTGGGTCGAGATGAAGAACTCCGACATTGACAGACCTTCGCGGAACGAGCTGCGGATCGGCAGTTCGATGACGCCGCCGGACGGGTTGGCCATCAGGCCGCGCATGCCGGCGAGCTGGGTGAAGTTGGAGATGCTGCCGCGGGCGCCGGAATCGGACATCATGAAGATGTGGTTGTCGTGCTTCTGTTCCTTCTGCAGACCTTTTTCGATTTCGTCCTTGGCCTTGGTCCATTCGGCGACGACGAGCTTCGAACGTTCGGAATCGGTGAGAAGTCCCATGCGGTACAACTCGAAGATTTCGTCGATCATGTCGTCGTGCTTCTTCAGGACGTCGGCTTTGCCCGAGTAGATCTGGACGTCGGATGCCGCGACCGTGATGCCTGCGACCGTCGAATACTTGAAGCCGATGTTTTTCAGCTTGTCGAGCATTTTCGACGTTTCGTTGATCTTATAACGGGTGAATATCTGGGCGATGATCATCGACAGGAACTTCTTTTTGAACGGGTCGACGACCGTCATCGCCTTGATCGCTGCCTTGAGATTGGTGCCGGGAGCGAGGAAATACCGGGACGGCGTTTCCGTTTCCAGATTGATCTTCGTCGCTTCATTCAGGTACGGGAACGAATTGGGCAGAATCGTGTTGAAGATGAGTTTCCCGCAGGTCGTGACGAGGTAGTGATTCTTCAGTTCGTCGGCGAGCGGGTGATTGAGCGAGGCCGCCCGGAGTGCGATCCGGGAATGCAGGCTGATGAATTTGTTTTCGTAGGCCATGACGACTTCGTTGAAATCCTTGAAGACGCTGCCTTCTCCGGGTTCGTCGGCTTTTTCGAGCGTCAGGTAATAATTGCCGAGGACCATGTCCTGCGACGGCGTGACGACCGGTTTTCCATCCTTCGGGTTCAGAATGTTGTTGGAGGCGAGCATCATGACGCGGGCTTCGGCCTGCGCTTCTTCCGAAAGCGGGACGTGGACGGCCATCTGGTCGCCGTCGAAGTCGGCGTTGAACGCCGTCGTGACGAGCGGATGAAGCCGGATCGCCTTGCCTTCGACCAGTTTCGGTTCGAACGCCTGGATTCCCAGACGATGCAGTGTCGGCGCGCGGTTCAACAGCACGGGGTGCTCGCGGATGACGTCTTCGAGGACGCCCCAGATGCGGTCGTCGAGGGTTTCGATCAAACGCTTGGCGCTACGGATGTTGGAAGTGATGTTGCGGCTGATCAGTTCGCGGATGACGAACGGCTTGAAGAGGATGATCGCCATTTCCTTGGGCAGGCCGCATTGGTACATTTCCAGGTCCGGACCGACGACGATGACGGAACGACCGGAATAGTCGACCCGCTTGCCGAGGAGGTTCTGACGGAACCGGCCCTGTTTGCCGCGGAGCATGTCCGAGAGGCTCTTGAGGGCGCGGTTCTTCTCGACGACGACCTTGCGGCCGCGCTTTGAGTTGTCGATGAGGGCATCGACCGCTTCCTGAAGCATCCGTTTTTCGTTCTTCGTGATCAGATGCGGCGCGTTCTGTTCAAACTGCCGTTTCAGGCGGTTGTTGCGATTCAGGATGCGGCGATACAGGTCGTTCAGGTCGGTGGTGGCGAAACGGCCGCCGTCGAGCTGGACCATCGGCCGAAGATCCGGCGGAATGACCGGCAGGACGTCGAGAACCATCCATTCCGGCTTGTTGTCGGAGTTTTTGAAGGCTTCGACGACATTGAGCCGCTTGATGATTTTCTCCCGGCGCTGTTTTGATGCCGTTTTCAGTTCTTTCCGGAGCAGGACGGTTTCCTTCTCCAAATCGAGTTTTTTCAGGAGATACTTGACGGCTTCGGCGCCGGTGAGGGCTTTGAAGCGGCTTCCGTATTCGAAATAATACTTGGTGTAGTCGGCTTCCGACAGAATCTGTTTGGGCTGCAGGTCGGTGTCGCCCGCATCGACGACGATGTAGGAGGCGAGATAGACGACTTCTTCGAGATCCTTGGATTTGATGTCAAGCAGGATCGCCAGGCGCGACGGACTGTTGCGCAGATACCAGGCATGGACGACCGGGGCGGCCAGTTCGATGTGGCCCATCCGTTCGCGACGGACTTTGCTTTCGGTATATTCGACGCCGCAGATCGGGCACTTTTTACCCGGATGCGAACTGCGTTTCGATTTGTTGGAGCAGGCGCACTGAAAGTCCTTGGTCGGGCCGAAGATGACTTCACAGAACAGTCCGTCCTTTTCCGGTTTCAGCGTGCGATAGTTGATCGTCTCGTGTTTCTTTACTTCTCCGTACGACCAGCTGCGGATTTCTTCGGGGGAGGCTAACCTGATTTTCAGATGGGAATATCTTTGGCTCATGGTTTCTCCCTCCTCACGACTGGAATCCGTATTTGGTGATGTAGTCTTCGCCATCTTCGTCAATCAGCGATTTTTCGACTTCGTTGAGGCCGGTGTCGCGGTTGATCAGTTCGACATAAATGCCAAGACTGCGGAGTTCACGCGTCAGCACGCGGAAGGATTCGGGCAGGGACGGATCGGGAATCGGTTGGCCGTCGACGATCGCCCGGAACACTTTGTTGCGGCCGATGATGTCGTCGGATTTGACGGTGAGCATTTCCTGCAGGGTATAGGCGGCGCCATAGGCTTCCAGCGCCCAGACTTCCATTTCTCCGAATCGCTGACCGCCGTTTTGCGCCTTGCCGCCCATTGGTTGCTGGGTGACGAGGGTGTAGGGTCCGACGCTCCGGGCATGGAGTTTGTCATCGACCATGTGGTCGAGCTTGATCATATACATGACGCCGACGGAAACGCGGTTATCGAATTTCTCGCCCGTGCGGCCATCATAAAGGACAGTCTTTCCGTCCGGATCCATCTTCGCTTCCGCCATGATTTCTTCAAGGTCGGCCTGCGTGCAGCCGTCGAAAACCGGAGTGGCGACATGAAGACCCAAACGTTTCGCGGCCATGCCGAGATGAATTTCCAGCACCTGACCGATGTTCATACGGGAAGGCACGCCGAGCGGATTCAACATGATGTCGACCGGCGTTCCATCGGACATGTACGGCATGTCTTCGGAGGGCAGGATTTTCGAAATGACGCCTTTGTTGCCATGGCGGCCGGCCATCTTGTCGCCTTCGGAAATCTTCCGTTTCTGGACGATGTACACGCGGACGATTTCGTTGACACCGGGGGCGAGTTCGTCTTCGTTTTCACGCGAGAACACCTTGACGCTGTGGACGATGCCGCCACCGCCGTGCGGGACTCTGAGCGAGGTGTCGCGGACTTCGCGCGACTTCTCGCCGAAGATCGCGAGGAGGAGACGGTCTTCCGGCGTCGGATCGGTCTGGCCTTTGGGCGTGACCTTGCCGACGAGGATGTCGCCTTCCTTGACTTCGGCGCCGGCGACGATGATGCCACGGGCGTCGAGATACTTCCGACCGTCTTCGCCGACGTTCGGGATTTCCCGCGTGATTTCTTCCTTGCCGAGTTTCGTGTCACGCGCTTCGATTTCGTATTTTTCGATGTGGATCGACGTATAGACGTCTTCCTTGACGAGCCGTTCGTTCATGATGACGGCATCTTCGTAGTTATAACCGTTCCAGGTCATGAACGCGACGATGACGTTGCGTCCGAGGGCAAGTTCGCCGTCTTCCATCGAGGGTCCGTCGGCGATCGTGTCGCCTTTCCGGATGATTTCGCCGAGGGAAACGATCGGTGTCTGGTTGATGCAGGTGCCCTGGTTGCTGCGCATGAATTTGGCGAGGTCATAGGTGTCGATTTCGCCGGTTTCGCGGCGGATCATCACTTTTTCGCCATCGACGTATTCGACGATGCCGTCGCGGTCGGCGAGGACGCAGGTGCCGGAATCATGAGCGGTCTTGTATTCGATGCCGGTGCCGACGAACGGCGCTTCCGGCTTGAGGAGCGGGATGGCCTGACGCTGCATGTTCGCTCCCATGAGGGCGCGGTTGGCGTCATCGTGTTCAAGGAAGGGGATGCAGGCAGTCGAGATCGAAACGATCTGCTTGGGGCTGACGTCCATGAAGTCGCAGTCTTTGGCATCAAACATCTTCGTTTCGCCCGTATGTCGGGCGACGACGCGTTCGTCCTGGATCGTCATGTCATCGTTGAGCGTGACGTTCGCCTGGGCGATGATGTGGGTCTGTTCTTCATCAGCCGACATGTAATGCAGTTCATCGGTAACGATGCCGTTTTCCTTGTCGATCCGCAGATATGGCGTTTCCATGAATCCGTATTTGTTGACCTTCACGTAGCAGGCGAGGGAGTTGATCAGACCGATGTTCTGGCCTTCCGGGGTTTCGATCGGGCAGATGCGGCCGTAATGGGACTGATGGACGTCGCGGACCTCGAAGCCGGC
>CAZFHR010000085.1:0-6063 GCA_964519115.1 uncultured Candidatus Izemoplasmatales bacterium | reverse complement strand
CGCATCACCGAGAATGGCAAGAAGCGAGGTGTTACCAAGAGCGATTGGAAACGTCGAGACCAGCATCGGCAGGACGATCATCGTATGAATCACGGTCATCGTGAAGAACGTGATCATTAAAGCGACGAGCCGGACTTTGACAAAGCGGTGCAGTAACCGGTAAAAATCATAGATGAGGAGCCCGAAGATGAACCGTGGCAGGATCGATACCCAGGGGAAGATGAACAGGTAGTCGAGACCGACCGACGTCAGGGCTCGGAGAAACGATCCGATGCCAAAGGTCAGGCCGAGGATGATGCCGCCTTTGCGACCGAGCAAAACTGCACCGATCAGGACGGGGAGATGGATGAGCGTCACTGATAGTCCCGGGGGGATGGTGATGAAGCCCATGTAAGGCACGAAAATCATGACCAGGATGATGGCGATGAACATCGCCAACAACGTCATTTCCCGAATCTTTGCTTTGTTACCCAATACTGTTCCATTCTTCATTTTTCTCCTTTTTAAGCCACATTCGTGGTCTCATAAGTTTATTTCATAAAGTCAGACGTTTGCTTTGATTTCGTCGACTTTCTTGAAATCGAGTTGTTGCAACATCGCCAGGATGACCGCTTTCACCGCTTCGTAATCGTCGATGTTGATCATCGATGCGGTCGAGTGGATATAACGTGCCGGCATGCCGATGGTACAGACCAATACGCCGTCCTCGGACAACTGCACTTGCGCGGCGTCGGTGCCGCCTAGCGATTTATAATACTGGAACTTGATTCCGTTTTTCTGCGCTGTTTCTTCCACGAATTGTTTCATTCCCTGATGCATGATGCACCGGGGATCGTAGAAACGGATCATGAACCCGCCGCCGAGTTTTCCGCCGACTTCGGATTCCTCGAACGTGTCAGAACAGGGGGAGCAGTCGACGGCGATGAACACATCGGGTTTGATCAAATAGGCCGACGTGCCGGCGCCACGGAGTCCGACTTCCTCCTGGACGTTCGCCCCGCAATACAGCTGACAGGGGAGCGACTGTTTGTCGACAGATTGGAGAAGATCAATCGCCATGGCCGTGCCGAACCGGTCGTCCCAGGCTTTCGAGATGATTTTCTTGCCATCCTTCGTGACAGTATAGTTGTTATGGAAGACGGCCTGCTGGCCGATCTTCACACCGAGCTTGAGCGCATGTTCTTTCGAATCGGCGCCGATGTCGAGGACGAAGTCTTCGAAATCGGTGACTTGCTTGGTTGCACCGTCGCGCAGCAGGTGCGGCGGTTTGGCGCCGATCACGCCGGGGACGACGCTGCCGTCGTCGAGGATGACGTCAAGATGCTGACTCAGCATGATGACGGGGGTGATCGAACCGATCGGAATCAGTTTCAGATAACCCTTGTCGGAGATGCCGACGACCATGGTTCCGACTTCATCCATATGTCCGGCCATCATCACTTTCGGACCGTTCCTGTCCAGATTCACAGCGCCGAAGATGGATCCGAGCTTGTCTTGCAAGATTTTTTCAGCAAGCGGCTCAAGGGCTTTGCGGACATAGTCACGGACCGCCTTTTCATGACCGGATATGCCCGGCAGTTCAACGAGATCCCGATAATGTTGTTTCAGCATGGTTTCCTCCTCAGTTATGGAAAGCGATATAATAGATCGGTTGCCCTCTTTGGACGAACCGGGTTTCGAATTCGGTTTCGACGTTGTCGATATCGACCTCGGCGTGCAGATCGAGGCTGATGCGTTCGATCGTCTTTTCTTGCGCGACCAAGGTCATCAGCGTGGATTCGAAAAAGCCATAATTGTCCGTCTTGAACCGAATCGGCGCGCCTGGTTTCAGGATGGCTTCGTATCGAGCTAGGAAAAGCGGACTCGTCAGCCGACGTTTGGCATGATGATGTTTCGGCCACGGATCGGAAAAGTTAAGGTAGAGAAGCGCGACTTCCCCCGGTGCGAATGCCATTGGCAGCGCCGCGGCGTCCATATGCACGAGTTTCACGTTTGACAACGGTTCAAGGATGATTTTTTCCAATGCCCGAACGAGGACGGAATCGTATTTTTCAATACCGACATAGTCGATTTCCGGATGCTTTTTTGCCGTTTCGAACAGGAATTTCCCTTTGCCGATGCCGATTTCCAAGTGAATCGGGGCTTCGTTTCCGAATCGTTCCCGCCAGTGGCCGGCGACGGGATCGGCGATCACGAATTCCGGATGTGCGGCCAATGTCTGACCGGCATCCCTGACTTTACGGAGCCGCATCGTTCAGCGGGCCGCGCCCGCGAGTTTTTCGATGCTTTCCGCATAGATCGCGGCAGCGACGAGCATATCGGCGACGATCACGTATTCATTCGGCTGATGCGCCAATTCCGGACTTCCGGGCATACAGGGGCCGAAAGCGACCGCTTTCTTCATGTTCCGGGCGTAGGTGCCGCCACCGATGGTGAGAAGCGGCGAAGTCTGATCGCCGGTATATTTGCGATAAGCCGCTTCAAGAACGTGGATCAGCGGATCTTTCGGCGACACGTAATGGGGCGGCGAGTTGCGGAGTTGGTTGTAAACGAAGCCAAACGATTCGACGGCAGCCTGGATCTTCGCTCCTTGTTTCGGTTGATCCCAGCCGCGCGGATACCGGATGTTGCATCCGAGTTTGAACGCGCCGTCCTGATATTTGATGATCGCCGTGTTCAGCGTCAAATCCTTCATTTCCGGATCGTGGTACGCAATGCCCAGTCGTTCGCCGTAATGATCGTAGGTCAGGAAGCGGTCGAGGAATTGGACGAAGGAGGAAGCGGTCACCGTTTTCAGGAAATCGACCATCAGGAAGATGGCGTTGAGACCCAGCATCGGCGTAGCTCCGTGCGCGTTCTTGCCATAGACCGTGTATTTGTTCCCTTCGACCTTTCCCTGCTGTTTCGCAGTCTCCAGATAGGAAAGAAAAGCCTGTGAGACATCCTTTTTCAGAACCGCGACACACTCGTCGGGAACGACGTTATAACGCTCGCCGGCGACGAGCGATGTGATGAGGGAATCGTCTTCGGTGCCGACGACATCGAAACTGACGCTGCCTTTTTCCGCGTAGATGAGCGGAAATTCGGCATCGGGGGCAAACCCGAGATCGGGCATGTTCTCGTATTCGAGATATTTCGCGATGCACCGCATCCCCGATTCTTCGTCACAGCCCAGAATCAGGCGGACGCGCCGGTTGAGTTTGATGCCTTGATCGCGGATCATCTTGAGCGCGATGTAGGCGGCCATCGTCGGCCCTTTGTCATCGATAGCGCCGCGGGCATAGATCCTGCCGTCCCGGAGTTCGGCGCCAAAAGGCGGAAAGTCCCATTTGCCACCCGTGGGAACGACGTCGAGATGGCCGAGGATGCCGACGATTTCCTTGCCTTCGCCAAGTTCGATGTGACCGGCGTAATTCATGATGTTCTTCGTCTTGAACCCGTCGATCTCAGCGACCGTCAGGACATGGTCGAGTGCTCGGCGGATATCGTTTCCGAAGGGGGCTTCGGGACAGTTCGGGTCATACTTTTCGAGCACCGTCGGAATCCGTAATAGCGCTTGTGTTTTTTCGATATATTCACGTTCATAGGTTTTGGCGATTTTCAACCAATCCATCATAGTCACCCCATTTATATTATTTTACCATATCAACGCCCTTTTGCCAATAATGCAAGTCAAACACCCTGCGATGATTCGATGGCGTGAAAACCGCGAAACAACGGCCGTAAACCGGAAACGATTGACAAATGAAGGATTATTCGTATAATGAAAGTAATCAAGGCACGCCAATGAAGAACGGAGACCAATAAATTATTAATTTATTTGGGCTGATGATATGATTCGAAAAATTGTGATGAAGAATCTAACCTGCGCAAGTTGCATCCACAAAATCGAAAAGCGGACCGGCCGTCTTCCGTATGTGAACAGCGCAAGTTTCAATTACACCAACCAGATCATGCTTGTCGATTTCAAAGACGGCTTCGATGAAGTGAAAGCCCTCAAGGAAATCAAAGGGCTCGTCGATGTCCTCGAGAACGGCGTGGATACCCATTATCTCGACCGCCGCACGGAAAATCCGAAACCGAATCCCTGGAAGGAATACCGATTTGTCCTGATCGGCATCGGTCTCATCGCCATCAACTTCATGCTGTTCCGTTTGCCCGGATTCTTCAACCGGGTATTCCAGACCGACCTTAGTCAGCCGTTGCCGTATCTGGCGACCCAGATTATTTACTGGGTTGGCTATTTGTTCCTGGTCTCCCGGATTGCGACGGTACTGGTCAAATGCATCCGCAATCTTGACTTTTTCAAC
Source organism: uncultured Candidatus Izemoplasmatales bacterium (assembly GCA_964519115.1). Taxonomy (GTDB): domain Bacteria; phylum Bacillota_I; class Bacilli_A; order Izemoplasmatales; family Hujiaoplasmataceae; genus UBA12489. The sequence continues at coordinate 1,753 of CAZFHR010000085.1, read as the reverse complement.
GAAAACTCGTTGATGTTCATCGCCACAGTGGCCGGAATGTCTTTGGGTAAATTCGAAGAAAGCATCGCCGTCATTCTGCTTTACACGGTCGGCGAACTCCTGCAGACGCGGGCCGTTCAAAAATCGAAGGACGAAATCACCGCCCTGATGGACATCAAGATCGAATATGCCAACGTCGTCCAGGGCGAGCAGATCGTCGTGAAGGATCCGATGCAGATCCGCGTCGGCGACGTCCTCGTGATCAAGAACGGCGAACGCGTCCCCGTCGACGGCATCGTCATCGAGGGCACTTCTTCGATGAACACCTCCGAACTGACCGGCGAAGTCAAGTTGCTCCGCGTCGAACCGGGAACGCCGCTTTTATCCGGCAATATCAACGTCGGCGAAGTGATCCGGATGCGCGCCGCCAAGGAATACAGCGATTCCACGCTGGCGAAGATCATCGACCTGATCGAGAACTCGACCAACAACAAGTCGAAAACGGAACTGTTCATCACCAAGTTTTCCAAAGTGTATACCCCGATCGTCGTTTCGCTGGCGATTTTGCTTGTTCTCTACGGACTGATCTTTGATCCGACGAACGTCGTCGTTGCCAGCCGCCCGGAAACGGGATATATCTATCGCGCCGCCACGTTCCTCGTCATTTCCTGTCCCTGCTCGCTGGTGTTGTCGGTGCCGCTCACGTATTTCGCCGGTATCGGCGTAGCCGCCAAGAACGGCATCCTCTTCAAAGGATCCACCTTTCTGCAGACCCTGACCGACGTGAAGACGATCGCCCTCGACAAGACCGGCACGCTGACGTACGGCTCCTTCTTCGTCTCTAGTTTTTCTGACGATGAGTCACTCAAAATCGCTGCTTCGCTCGAAAAATACTCCAACCATCCGATCGCCGAAGCAATCGTCAACTATTACCGAAAACCCATCTATGATCTGACCGCCGTCAAGGAAATTCCCGGATACGGCATCCAGGGTCTCCTCAGCGGCAAACCGGTCCTCGCGGGCAGCAGCCGCTTCCTCGAACAGAACGGCATCACGGTGCCAATCGACAAACTCCCGGTCGGTTCCTATACGTTCGTCGGCGGCGATGGAGTTTTTCTCGGTTCCGTGGTCGTCAATGACGAACTCAAGGAAACCTCGATGGAAACCGTCCGAAGATTCACCAAGCATTACGATACCGTGATGCTGACCGGTGACAACGAAGCTTCCGCTGCCGATATCGCCCTCAAACTCGGCGGCATCGAATATTACGCCGACCTCCTACCCGAACAGAAACTGGAAAAGTTCAACGCCATCCGCACCAATTCCATCTCTCTGTTTGTCGGCGACGGCATCAACGACGCGCCGCTCCTCAAAAACGCCGACATCGGCGTTTCGATGGGCTCCGCTTCCGACCTCGCAATCGAAGTTTCCGACGTCATCATCATCAACAACGATATCCGTCTGCTCGAAAAAGCCATCCAGATTGCGAAGAAAACGCGTTTCATCGCCACGGAAAACATCGTTTTCTCGATGGGCATCAAAGTCCTGTTCCTCGCCCTTTCGACTTTCGGCGTGATGTTGATGTGGCTTTCGATCTTCGCTGATGTCGGCGTCACCCTGCTGTGCGTCCTGAACGCGCTGCGATTGATTTACGTCCAGAAATATCTGTTGCGGGAACCCAAGGAAAAACGCGCCGCATGATGCAAGAGGGAACCGGATTCCGGTTCCCTCTCAGAGTGTAGACAAAGTATCCGATTGAACTTAATCGGGTACT
>CAZFHR010000084.1:0-6090 GCA_964519115.1 uncultured Candidatus Izemoplasmatales bacterium | reverse complement strand
ACAAATTCAACGCCATCATCGAATTCCATCCCGGCGCCGGCGGTACCGAATCGCAGGACTGGGCCGAAATGCTCTATCGGATGTACCTGCGCTGGTCGGAAACGCGCCGGTTCAAGGTATCCGTACTCGAATACCAGGACGGCGAAGAAGCCGGCCTCAAATCGGCGACGATCCTCGTGACCGGGAAGAATGCCTATGGCTATCTCAAAGCCGAATCGGGCGTGCACCGACTCGTCCGCATCTCACCCTTCGATGCGGCGGGACGTCGGCAGACGAGCTTCGCTTCGGTGTCGGTCGTGCCCGAACTCGATGATTCGATCAACCTCGACATCGCCGATGAGGATCTCCGGATCGATGTCTACCGGTCCGGCGGCAACGGCGGCCAGAGCGTCAACACGACGGACTCGGCCGTACGGATCACGCATCTGCCGACAAAAATCGTCGTCACCTGCCAGAACGAACGGAGCCAGATCCAGAACCGGGAAACGGCGATGAAGGTGCTCCGCGGCAAACTGTATCAGCTGGAACTAGAAAAGAAGCAGGAAGAACTGTCCGGACTGATGACGAACAAGGTGTCCAACGCTTTCGGTTCGCAGATCCGTTCCTATGTCTTCTGTCCCTATACGATGGTCAAGGATCACCGTACGGGTCAGGAAACGGGCAATGTCCAGAAAGTCATGGACGGCGACCTCGATCCGTTCATCACCGCTTACCTGATGCAAAACAGCGCATCCTGACGGGAGCTGAACGGATGGCATGATCGGCGCAAAACGTTTTTTCATCCGTAAGATCGGCCGCTTCGAGCAGTACGGCTCACTCGTGCTCGGAGTTTTCATCATGGCCGTGGCGTACTATTTCTTCATCATCCCTTCGGGGCTCGTCACCGGCGGTGCGACCGGGTTGGCGATGATCGCCGGCCGTTATTTCCCCGCCGTCCCGATTTCCTTTTTTTCGCTCGCCTTCAATACCGTCTTCCTGATCCTCGGACTCCTCTTCCTTGGACGGCGGGAATTTACGAAGACCCTGCTCGGATCGCTTTTGTTTCCGGCCTTCCTGGCACTGTTCGAACTCGTCATCGCCCATCCTGAAGAGTATTTCGGGGAGCAGGACCTGATGCTGGTGACGCTCTATGCCGGCATGCTCGTAGGGGCCGGATTCGGCATCGTCTGCAAATACGGCGGTTCGACGGGCGGGTCTGACATCGCCATCAAGATCGTGAAGAAGTACACGACCCTGTCCCTCTCGAAAGCGGTGTATCTCGTCGAGGCTTCGATCATCATCCTCGGCGCTCTCACCTTCCCGACCGGAATCAACGACGGCATCCTGACCGCCTTATACGCCATCGTCGTCGTCTTCCTGTCCGGACGCGTGTCCGATTCGATCATGATCGGATCGCAGTCGAAGGAAGCCGTGAACATCATCACCGAAAGGCCCAAAGAGATCAAAGCCGCGATTTTCGCGGTGCTCCGCCGCGGCGCGACCGAAATATCGAGCCAGGGCGGTTATACCGAAAGCAAGAAAACCATGCTCATCATGGTGATTCAGAACGCCGAATACCATCTTGTCCGGAAAATCATCGAAACCACCGACCCGAAAGCGTTCGTTTTCGTGACCCCGGCTTCGGAAATCCACGGCGAGTGGTCGACCAAAGAAGAGGTGTTCCGACGACATGAGGACGGTCAAGAGTCTCCGCCAGGCAAGTGAAGGTTATTATCAGATCGTATTCGTGGGCGATGACGGAGTCACCGCCCCGTTTCGGCTTTCCGAGGATCTCGTCGTCGAGTACCGGCTGCTGGTGGGGAAAAGCCTGGAAGAGCCGATGTTCAAACGCTTTCTCGCCGATCTGGCGATCGACGGCATCTACGGTCAGGCGTTGCGCCTGATTATCAAGACCCCGAAGACGGCGGCCGAAATCCGCACCTTCCTCCATGCCAAAACGGAAGATCCCGACATCGCCGCCAAGGCGTTCACGAAACTCGCCGCCCGCGGTTTCATCGACGACCGCGCCTATGCACTCACTTATTTCGACTATCATTTCGGCATCCGCCGCGAAGGCCCGGTGAAGATCGCCTTCGATCTCGACCATAAAGGCGTGAACCGCGAGGATATCCGTGAAGCCGTCGGCGGCGCGACGGCAGCGCTCGTCGAACAAAATCTCGAATGGCTGTTCGCCAAGAAACTGCCAGCCCTGACAGGTAAACCGAAGAACGGCGGTCTGCGGGCGATGAAAATCCATCTGTATCAGAAAGGCTATGCCCCAGACGCCGTTTCGGCGTTCTGCGCCGCCCGTGAAGACCGGTTCGCAACCGCAACGGAGGATACGGCGCTCGCCACGGCCGATCTTGCCCGCATCGTCAGGCGGTTCGCCGGCCGTACCTATGGCGACTATGAACGGAAAACGAAAATCATCCAGGCACTCATGAACAAAGGCTATCGCTATGAAACGATCAAACGCGTGATGGAGAGGAGCCAAGACAATGAATCCTAGAATGACCGATTTCGATCTGTTCCTGTTCAATGAAGGCAAACTCCGGGAGTCCTACCGCCACTTCGGCTCGCGGATCGTCCGCGATGAGGCCGGCCGCGTGACCGGAGTCCGGTTTCTCGTCTATGCCCCGCATGCGCGGATCGTCTCGGTGATCGGCGACTTCAATGGTTGGGACAGCCGCTCGCACGTGATGGAAAAGACCGATCAGCTGGGGATCTTTTCGCTCTTCGTGGCCGGCATCGGCGAATGGACGAAGTACAAGTACTGCATCGTGACGAGTTACGGCCAGACGATCTTCAAGGCCGATCCCTACGCCTTTTTTTCCGATTTCCGTCCGGAAACGGCCTCCAAGGTCTATGACATCGAAGGTTACGTCTGGAACGACACCACCTATCTGGAAAAACGGCGCAACCGCCGCCATGAGGCCGACCGGATGGCCATCTACGAAGTCCATCTCGGCACCTGGATGACCAAACCGGACAAATCATACCATGCCTACAATGAAATGGTCGACTATCTCATCCCCTATGTCAAGATGAATGGGTTCACCCACATCGAGCTGATGCCGGTCGTCGAACATCCGCTCGACGAATCGTGGGGATATCAGGGAACCGGCTATTACAGCGCCACTTCGCGTTATGGCGTACCCAAAGACCTGATGTACCTGATCGACAAATGCCATGAAAACGGCATCGGCGTCTTTCTCGACTGGGTTCCCGGCCACATCTGCAAGGATGCGCACGGCCTGTACATGTTCGATGGCGAACCGACATACGAATACTCCGACTACAAGATCCGCGAGAACGTCGTCTGGGGAACGGTCAACCTCGACCTCGGCAAAGGCGTGACCCGCAGTTTTCTGATTTCAAACGCGTTGTTCTGGATCCGCTATTTTCATGCGGACGGGTTCCGGATCGATGCCGTTTCGAACATCGTGTACCATCTCGGCAATCCCGCCGTCGGCACGAATCATCCGGCAATCGAATTCCTCCAGAACCTTTCGGTCGCGATCAAAGAGGAGGACCCTTCCGTCCTTTTGATCGCCGAAGACTCGACGATCTACCCGAACATGACCAAACCGGTCGCCGAAGGCGGCGTCGGGTTCGACTACAAGTGGAACATGGGGTGGATGAACGACACGCTCCGCTATTTCGAAAAGGATCCGGTCTATCGCCGGTATCACCACGATCTCATCACGTTCGGCCTGATCTATGCTTTTTCGGAACATTTCATCCTGCCGCTTTCGCACGACGAAGTCGTCCATGGCAAGAAATCGCTCGTCAATAAAATGCCGGGCGACTACTGGCAGAAATTTGCCAATTATCGTACTCTGCTGGGACTGCAGTTCACCCACCCGGGAAAGAAACTGCTCTTCATGGGCGGCGAATTCGCCCAGATGCACGAATGGAAGGACAAGGAAGAACTCGACTGGTTCCTGCTCCAGTATCCGCTCCACGAACGCGCCAGCCGGTATTGTCGCGATTTGCTACAGGTATATGACAATCACAAAGCCCTGTACGAACTCGACGGCAGTCCCGACGGCTTCCGCTGGCTGGATGCGGCGAACCGCGACCAGTCGATCTATTCATTTGTCCGCTATGCCGCGGATCGTGATGATTTCTGCGTCGTCGTCCTGAACATGACGCCGGTCGCCTACGACAGTTACCGGATCGGCGTTCCGTGCCCCGGCCGCTACGAAGAAATCCTCAACAGCGACAAGGACATCTACGGCGGCTCCAACGTCTTCAATGGCGTGCCGCTATCCTCCGAAGCCAATCCGATGCACGGATGCGAGCATTCGGTTCTGATGAAGATCGCGCCGCTCGCGGTCGAAATCTTCCAGTTTAAACCGGATGCGGAAAAAGAAGCAAAGTAATCCGATGAAAGGCGGTTCTCCGCGATGAAACGAACGATCGTCGCCATGATTCTCGTCGGCGGCAAAGGCACGCGACTGAAAGAAATCACCAAGGACACGGCGAAACCCGCCGTTTCTTTCGGCGCGAAATACCGTCTGATCGACTTCACGCTCTCCAGCCTGGCGAATTCGAACATCGATGTCGTCGGCGTGGTCACCCAGTACGAACCCTATGAACTGATGAACTACATCGGCAGCGGCGCCAGCTGGGATCTCGATCCGATCGACGGCGGCATCAAATTCCTGACGCCGTACGCCTCCTCCGGCGAAGTGATGTGGCAGAAAGGGACGGCTCATGCCGTCCGCCAGTATTTCAATTTCGTCAAGGAATACCAGGCCGAATACGTCCTGATCCTTTCCGGTGACCAGATCTATAAAATGGATTACCAGAAAATGCTCGCCCATCACATCAACCATCAGGCCGCCGTGACGATCGCCGCCGTCGAGGTCGAGCCTTCGGAAGCGGAACGCTTCGGCATTCTGGCGACCGACGCCCGCGACCGGGTCATTTCCTTCGAGGAAAAACCGGCGACGCCCAAAGGCAACCTGGCCTCGATGGGCCTTTATCTCTTCAATACGTCCGATCTCGAACGGCTGCTCGCCGTCGGGAAGCAGGACGAGATCATCGATTTCGGAAAAAACGTCATCCCCAACGCCATCGCCGCCGGCGTCCCCGTATACAGTTATCATTTCAAGGATTACTGGCGCGACGTCGGCACCGTCGAATCGCTCTATCAGGCCAACATGGATATGCTCGACGATCCCGATTTCCTCGGCCTCAACGTATCCAAGAATCTCCCCGTCTATTCCAAATCGCTGAATCTGCCGCCCCATATCATCCTCGAAGACGGTGTCGTCAAATGCTCCGTCGTCGCCGACGGTTCGGTGATCGACGGTACCGTGATCCATTCGACGATCGGCTACCGGACGGTCGTCATGAAGAATGCCCGGATCGAGAACTGCGTCATTCTTCCGGATGTCTTCGTATCGGCGAACGCCCACCTTGCCAACGTGATCGTCAACCAAGGCGTCATCGTGCCCGAAGACTACCGCCTGATTGCGGATCATGTCGTCGTTCTCGACGCCACCAATCTCGGGAAACTGGGTGAAATCGATGAATGACATGTTCATGGTCGTCGATGCGACCTCCAAGGGCGGTTTCAGCAAACTGACCCGGCACCGGATGCCCGGAGCGATTCCCTTCGGGGCGAAATACCGGCTGATCGACTTCACGCTCTCCAACTGCAAGAATTCGGCGATCCGCAACGTCGCGATCTTCCCCTACGGCAACTATCGATCGCTCGCCGATCACATCGGCTCGGGCGAACGCTGGGATCTCTCGCGGCGGAAGGACGGCATCTTCATCCTCCAGCCGAAGAATCTCAATCTGACGTACGAAGATGCGATCAGTTTCCAGCGGATGTACGAACACCAGGAATATTTCCATCGCAGCACGCAGGAATACGTCGTCGTGACCCCCTGCAACATCGTCTGGAACATCGACTTCAACGTCGTCCTGCACAACCATCTCGTCCAGAAGGCCGACATCACCGAAGTCCGGTCGCTTTCCGGCCAGCGCCTGAAGACGTTCATCCTCGCCAAAAAGATCCTGCTTCGCTACGTCGCCGACTACGATGGCATCAGTTTCCGCAACCTCGCCGACGTCTTCGACCATGCGCCCAACCTC
>CAZFHR010000083.1:0-6095 GCA_964519115.1 uncultured Candidatus Izemoplasmatales bacterium | reverse complement strand
TAATAAATCAAAATTGATTCAAAAAATACCTTGACAAAGATTATCTAATTTTTCACTTGTAAATGTCTGGCAGGTTCTCCAGCTGGTCCTTGAGCAGTGTCTCGATCGTGTCGAACGTTTCCCGTTTTTTCATCGGGAAACAGTCGTCGCAGAAATTCGGTCGATCGCAGTTAGCGCAAAAAACGCTGGTCATGTCCTTGTATTCGGCGATGATTTCCAGCGTCGCCTTGATCGTGGCGACTTCATCTTGACGGCGGAGGAAATAATAAGCCTCCAAAACTTCCTCGATGACTTTGTCCTGCAGCTCGTTGACGCCGCGCAAAGCCTTGATCCGATGACTCGTCTTCATGGAATGATCCCCCCTTCTCTTCCGTCCGTTCTGCCGCCGATCCGCCGTGAACTTGACGCTCGGGCACGCTTGCGGAAGATGCTTGTTCTTATCCACATTATACTCTTTTTGCTTTTTCATCAATAGGGAAACCGTGAAAAAAAACGAGAAATATCTGCGTTTGCCGGAATCTTTATCGCCAGAATCGTCGATTTCGCCGATCCGACAGTTTTTTCCTGCGGCTTCCTTCCCGTCCCGTATTTCCGGTGGTATTATCACTAGCGCGTTTACTTTCTTTTTGTCCTGTTCTCTCGGACATGAAAGATAAAAGAAAGGCCGACGCCCGAAGTGGCGTCGACCCGATTTGCTGATTGGCAGGGGTGACAGGATTTGAACCCGTTCAAACAGTTTTGGAGACTGCTGTGCTACCGTTGACACCACACCCCTAAAGAGTCTATTACTATTATTATACAATAGACCCAAATAGTCAAGGAAAATCCCTGTTCCGGTCGTTGAAAAAAGCCCGCGAACGGGCTTTGATTCAGACCTTGACGATATCGACGAGACGGTAGCCGTCTTCGGAAAGCGCCACGGCTATGACTTCCTTGGAAACGAATCCGTCAAAGGTGGCATATCCTTCCGCCAGCGAAACCTTGACATTGGACAATCCGTAAATGGCGTCGAGAACGGTTTTCACGTCGCGGGCGCAACCTTCACAGCACATGCCCTCGATGATGGCTTTTTTCATGCGGATCATCTCCTTCCGATTCCATTATATCGCACCCGCCTGACGGTGTCAAACCGTGCGACCGGATCAAAACGGGAACTCGGCCAGCACGTCCGCCAGGACGGCTTTGAGCCGTGGCGGTACTTTTTTGAATCCCTTCTCGACGGCGTCGGCGTTTTTCCCCGTGGCGAAAGCCTGATACACGGTCCTTTTGACCTCGGGTTCGAGGATGTTGTCCACGAGCAGCCGTTCGATCTGGGCGAGTGCCGCTATCTTGCCGTTGTTCTTTTCGTACAGCTCGACGACGAACTCGATCGTATCGTATGGCGTCACCGGTCCGGTGGTGACCAGGAGATGATTCTGCTTTTGCTGCCACGGTTGCGTGGCGACCACGCCCGCGGCGTTGACGAAATCGATCGTATAGGTGCGGCTGCCGGGAAGATAAGGCTTTGGCTGCTTGTCGGGACCGATTCGGAAGAACAGCCGGCTCTTTTCATTGCGCAGGGAAAAGCGGGTCTCATGGAAATCACCGTTCTTGTAGGCCGGGGACATGCCGTCGTCTTCATAGAGGACGAAGGCGTTGTCCACTCCAGGGTACACCTTGACGGTAAAAGCTCCCGGATTGTCTGCGGCCGGTTCCATGTCATCCTGGGCCAGAACGACGATGCCGCCCTGTTTGACAAATGCGTTCTGATGTTCCAGGGCGCGGTGCAGTTTGATGACTTTGCCACCCCGATGGACTTCGTCGGTAAACAGGTCGGTCCACAGACCATGGGGCAGATAGAATTCCGTTTCGGCCCGTTTGGTCCGGTTATTGATCGGTTCGGTGACCGGAGCGACCACCATTTCCGTTCCAAAGGAATACACGCCGTCGGCCGAATAGGCATGATCATTTTCCGGTTCGGCATAATAAAGCGGCAGAATCAGCGGTCGCCCGGAGATGGCATCGTCCCGGACCGCGCTGTAGATATAGGGAACGAGTTGATGACGGAAACGGAGATAATCCGTCAGGATGGCGTGAATCCCGGGCGCATGGCGCCACGGTTCGCGGACGATGAAATCGTTCGCCGTCGAATGCATGCGCAGAATCGGACTGAAGACTCCGAATTCGACCCAGCGGGCATACAATTCCGGATCTTCCTTCCCGCCGAAATGGCCACCGATGTCATGACTCCACAGCCCGAACCCGATGTTCGCAGCGGTCGCAGTGAAATACGGCTGATATTTCAGGCTTTCCCACGTGATGATGGCATCACCGGAAAAACCGATCGGGTAGCGCTGGGCACCGTTTGCGCACCAGCGCGAGAACGTGAATGGGCGCTTGTGCGGATCGCGCGCCGAATCATAGTAATGAAGATGGTTGAGCATCCAGAGCGGATCGAGGCCTTCCATTTTGGTCTTTGTGCCTTGTTGCCAGTCGATCCACCAGAAATCGACGCCCATATCCTCATAAGGATGGAGCAGAATCTCGAAATAGCCAGCCATCGCTTGTGGCGAGGTGGCGTCAAACGGAACCGTTTCCTTGCTTTTCGGATCGACGCCCATCCATGCGACCATGGCGGGATACGTTTCTTCATAAGCCTTCACGCCGCCGGCGGGATGAAGGTTGACCGAGGTCTTGAGTCCCCGCTCATGCAGTTTGCGGATGAATCCGGCGAGGTCGGGGTAATATTTCTTGTTGACGGTATAACCGGTCCAGCCAGCCCAGTAGTCCTGAACGCCGGCGATCGCCGTGATGTGCCAGTCCATGTCGACGATGCAGACAGACAAGGGAATCCCTTCGGAACGGAACCGATCGACGATACCTAACAGCTGCTCATCGGTATATGCCCAGTACTTCGACCACCAGTTGCCAAGGATATATCGGGGGATGAGCGGGGCATTGCCGGAAATCATATAATAGGCATTGACCGCTTCCAGATAGCGGTGACCATACCCGAAGAAATACAGATCGGCTCCATTGCCTTTCCGCGGTTTCGGCCAGCCGTATCCGTCAAGCAACAGCGATTTGGAATCGTCGAGGATGGCGTATCCCGAACGCGAGACGACACCATCTGATAGTTTTGTCTTTCCATCGATGCCATCAAGCGTACGGGCGGTTCCCAGCAGATTTTCGCTTTCCGTTCCGAATTGCCATGTCGTTTTCGTCGCCTTGACGAAAATCTTGAGCGCATCGGCGATCAACAGTTCGCCGTCGGAACAGACGATCCGCAACGCGGAAGTTTCAATCGTGAGTCCACCCGATGACGCCTTCTTGACGAAAGTCACATCCGGAGTCCGACGATGCCAGACGGTTTGCGTGATGTCATCGATGAACGTTCCTACCGGCGAGAATTCGATCCGGACGAGGTAGTCGGAAAGCAGGGTGAAACGATATCGTTTGAACAAAACGACATTATTCGGATTGGCGGATCCGTCAACGTCCAGTTTCAGGGGGTAGGGATGATTGGCGTTCATGGGCGGCTCTCCTCTCGGAAACGAAATCGATCAAGGGACTGACGTGAAAAGAAAAACGGGAGGCAAAAGCGACGACATCTTCGATGATGCGGTCGTAGAGTTCGGGCGGATTATGGGTGTCGCAGCCGATGATGACCTTCGCTTCCGGGTAGGATTCGACGATTCGCCAGAATGCCGTCCGCGGATAGAGATAATCAAGGCCATTGTCGGTTGCGAAGCGGCCGCGGCGGGGTCCGCCGCCGTTGATTTCAAGATAGACGCCGTTGCGGATCGCCGCCTCAATGATCTGAACCGTGGCAGCCCGGGCGGCCGGATCGAAAATCAGGATGCCCGCGGGCGATTGATAGTTCATGAGAAACAGATCGGGATGGTTGAGAATTGTAAAATATCCGGTATCGAGGGCCTGGGCGGTCGCCTTAGCATATTCGGTGATGCGGTCCGCGTCCATCGGCCAGTAAGTGTTGTATATGCCTCTAGCGGAAGGAAAATAATGGACGCCAAGCGACAGGTAATCCAGCTGGGTGAGCAGACGCTGATAATGCTCATCGTGGCCGGGAAGATATTCGATTTCCAGACCCTTGCGGATATGGATGACCTGCCCGAAACGACGGATCGACCGATCAAGATCGGGCAGATAGACGGTTTCGAAAGCCCGTTCGTCCATCTGTCTTTCCAGCCAGTTTTCGTGATATTCGGCAGCCGTCATGAAAAAGCGCGGAATCGGGCCGTGATCGGAGAACCCGATTTCCTGCAGTCCCTTGCGGATCGCTTCGAGTACATAGGGTTCGCTCATGCCTTCAGCGTGACCGCAGAGAGCCGTATGCGTATGATAATTCGCTAATAATCTCATTATGTCGAAACCTCGTTTCATCTCTTCTATTTTATCACTTATCGCCCGGTTGCATACAAGGAAACGAAACGAAAAAGGCGGCTTCGGAAAATCCGAAACCGCCATCGGAAAATATTTTCTTGGAAGAAACGAAAATCATATCATATATTCGTCTTCGGTTTGAATCTTCGGCTGCTTGGAGGTGCGGCGATTGAGCAAATCGTCCATCATGTCGCGGGCGATGTCCTGAATGTACATGCCGCGATACTTGTATGCCTGCATATGTTGCTCCGCCTTGTGGAAGAGGGCTTCGGTTTCGGCAATCGGCATTTTTTTGAAACAGGCACTGAAAAAATCAACTAAAGTCATGTATTCGATCGCAAACCGGTTGACTTGATTCAGTTCATGAAGTTCTGAAACGTATTCATCAGCTCTTTTAGTCAGATTCAAACGATACAAGCAGTAGGCAATCATGACGCTTTCATAATCGCGTTTTTTATTGATCTCATTCTCGATGACCGTGTAGTACTTCAACGCTTCCTGATAACTCTTTTCGATCAGCAGACAGTCGGCATAGTTGAGATACGTGGCTCGCGTGTTCCGGAAAACGTCGGTGAAAGTCATATAGACCAGGTTCTTTTTCAAAAGTTTCTTGGCTTCGTCGATGTTCCCGAGTTTCTTGTAAAAAGCGGCAATGTTCATTCGGCAATACACGGCTTTGTTATAATTCAATTGCTCTTCCAGTTTTGGCAGCGCTTTGTTCGCATAGATCAGCCCGTTGATGAAATCGCCGATCATCGAGTAGGCGAACGAGACGTGATAATGGGCTACCGGCTCCAATTCGACATAATTGGCGCCCATGTAGATCGTCAGCCGCGTATAATGCACGATTTTTTCGGGATCTTTTTTGAAACCATAATAACAGGTCATGTATTCATAGTAGAGGAACCGGTGATCCGGCGACATCTTGTCGACGAAATATTTCAAGAATTCGATGGCTTCCTCGATTTTTTCGTAGTTAATGACATTGGTGTAGTTGACTTCGGAAATGTAGTAGATGAACTGCTGGAGATAATATTGGATCATGAGAATCGAGTTTTGGTAAAGCGGTAGTTTTTCGGTGCTGGCAATATAGTATTTTTTGAAATCGTTGACCTTCGAAAAGCACACCGAAGTGTAAAAAAGACTAAAATTCTCGTCGAATTCGGCAATCACCGACGGGTCAATGTTAGTCTGAATATGCAGATACTCCGCCATTTTCCCAAGCATTTTTCCGTATCCGGAGAACCCTTTTTGCTGGGCACGGCGAAAATTGGATTTTGGGATATCCGTCTCTTCGTTGATTTCTTTTTGCGTGAGACCCTGTTTTTTCTTCAGGTATTCAACCATTACGATGATGTCGTAATAGTCTTTGAAATAATTAGCGCACGAAAAGTCATAGATCGTCATGATAAATCATCCTCTTCAAGTTTCACTGTGGGTATCTATTTGAAATACCCGTCCAGCCACTCAAAGAGAACTGTTGAACAAGGTCAACTGCTTCTTAAAGAGTGTATGCAGGTTTCGGGTATGCAAATTCCGGTTCGGGATCATTTTCGACGCCGAGTTGTATCGGATAAGCAAATTCCGGTTCAGGATCGTCTTCGACACCGAGTTGTATCGGATAAGCAAATTCCGGTTCTGGGTCATCTTCAACACCGAGTTGTATCGGATAAGCAAATTCCGGTTCGGGATCGTCTTCGACACCGAGTTGT
>CAZFHR010000082.1:0-6105 GCA_964519115.1 uncultured Candidatus Izemoplasmatales bacterium | reverse complement strand
AACCGCTTTTCGAGAAAACGGATGACATCTGCCGCGGTCGCATCGAAATGATCGGGATCAACAGAAAACCAGTTCGCATCCATCTGGTTCCGAAACCACGTCATCTGTCGTTTGGCATAGCGTCGGGAGTGTAGTTTGATGTCAGCCACCGCCTGTTCGAGGGAAACATCGCCGTCAAGATATCGATACAGTTCCTTATAGCCGATGGCGGCGACCGCCTGGCTGCGGATGCCCTGGGCGTGGAGTCGGGAAACCTCCGCCAGCAGGCCCGAGGCCATCATCGCATCGACGCGCTCCTCGATCCGCCGGTAAAGTCGTTCCCGCGGCATGTCGAGGCCGATGATGATTAAATTATCATAATAAGGGGATTTTCCGCTTTCCAGGTCGATATCCGATGTCGCCGTGCAGGCGATGTCGATCATCCTGAGGATCCGTCGTCGGTTTTCCGGTTCGGCCTTAGCCGCCATAACGGGATTCAGGATCTTCAGCCGTTCATAGAGTTCGGCGGTTCCCAAAGCCGCCGTGACCGGATCAGGCGAACGGTCGCGGCCAGTACCGGCGAAGCGGTAGTCGTAGAGAACGGACTGGATATAGAGTCCCGATCCGCCGACAAGAACGGGCAGAATATCCCGGTTCTGGAGACCGGCGATCGCGGTGCGGACCGTTTTCTGATAATCGGCGACCGAAAATGGCATCTCCGGATCGAGAAAATCGATCAGATGATGAAGGATTCCCTGGCGTTCGGCGGTTCCGATCTTGGCCGTTCCGATATCGAGACCCCGGTAAAACTGCAGCGCGTCGCCGGAAATGATCTCCGCTTGAAATGCCGTTGCGACGGCGAGGGAAAGGGGCGTTTTCCCGACACCGGTCGGTCCGACGATGGCGACGACCGGTTTCATCACAGCACCCGGCGAAACCACTTCTCGATGTCAAGAAGGGCAATCTTGACGACGATCGGCCGGCCATGCGGACAGGTGTAGGGATCATGACAACGGTTCAGTTCGCGCATCAGGGCTTCCACTTCGTTTCGGTTGATGTAGCGGTTGGCCTTGATGGAACGCTTGCAGGCCAGCGATTTGGCAAGTTCGTCGCGGATTCCCGCCGCGGACAGCGTTTTTTCCTGCAGCAGCGTCTCGACCACCTGCTCGACGTACATGCCTTCCATGTCTTTGGGAAACCAGGAAGGAACGGCGGCGATGGCAAACGTACCGGCGCCGGTCGGACGCATCGTCACGCCGAAACGTTCGAGTTCCGGTAAAAAAGGTTCGATGCGCACGGCGTCATGGACCGAGAAAGCGGCTTCGAAAGGCACGAGCGTCGGGGTCGGCGAAGGTTCGACCGCACCCATTCGACGGGCATAGTCCTCATAGCGGATCCGTTCGGCTGCCGCATGCTGGTCGACGAGGAACAGCCCTTCGGCATTCTGGAAGATCAGATACGTGCCGGCGTACTGGCCGACATATTCAAATTCCGGAAACGGCTTAGCCGACTGTTCCGCCGCCGGATAGGGGGTCGCATGTTCAAAGACGGAAACATCCGGCACCGCGGCCGCCTCAGCGGTTTCGGCGAAGACAATCGCCGTCTGCGTCGGTGCGGGCGATGATTCCGGCCGTTCGGCTGGCTGGATGATCCGAAAGCCGGCGACCGCCTTGCGAATCGTTGTGGTCAGCAAACCCAGCAGCGATGCTTCTTCGGAGAATTTGATCTCAAGCTTGGTCGGATGAATGTTGACGTCGATCAGGAGCGGATCGGTCGCGATGTCGACGAAGACGATCGGATAACGGCCCTTCGGAATCGTCTGGCCATAGCCTTCGACGATCGCCTGTACCGCTTTGGGGTTGCGGACGATCCGGCCGTTGACGGCGACCGTCACATAACTGCGCGAAACGCGGTTGACGATTGGACTTGCGAGCCTGCCCTTGACGCGATAATCACGGTTGGTTCCGGAAAACGGGACCATTTCCTTCGCCGCGGCGACGCCATACACGGCGGCGACGACGGCGGAACGATCGTTGTTGCCGCTCGTCCGGACGATGCTGCGGCCGTCGTTGGCAAGTGAGAAGGCGATATCCGGGCGGGCGATCGCGTACTTGTCGACGAGTTCGGCGATGAAGGCCAGCTCGGCATGCGGCGATTTCAGGAATTTGAGGCGGGCGGGAGTGTTATAGAAAAGCTTGGTAACGGTGACCGATGTCCCCTTGGCGGCGGCGGCGAGCCCGTTTTCCAGGAGGACGCCATCGCGATAGACGACTTTCCGACCTTCCGCGCCTCCGGTCGAAGTCACAAGTTCGACCCGGGAAACGGCAGCGATCGAAGGCAACGCCTCCCCGCGGAAGCCAAGCGACGCGATCCGGAACAGGTCGCGTTCGCTGCGGATCTTGGAGGTGGCGTGACGTTCAAAAGCAGCGACGGCATCGTCAGGCTCCATTCCTGAACCGTTGTCGGCGACGCGGATGAAAGCGAGCCCGGATTCTTTCAGTTCAATCGCGATCACGGACGCGCCGGCGTCGACGGCGTTTTCCAGGAGTTCCTTGACGACGTTGCCGACGCGTTCGACGACTTCACCCGCTGCGATCATGTTCGCAAGATGGGGATCGAGTTTGATGATGATGCCCATGGGCCCCTCCTTTCCGACTGAAACGGATCAGCCGTTTTTCTTCAGTTCTTCGATGACGTCGGCGAGGATGTTCATCGCCTTGATCGGGGTCAGTTCGTTGATATCGAGTTGTTTCAGTTGTTCGACGATCGGAGCGTAGGTATCCGGAATCGCTTCGCGGCTCTCTTCGGCGGCGGTGAAATTGAAGAGGTTCGTTTCCTGCGGCTTGATGACGTTGTAACCATGATTTTTTTCCAGCTCGGCGAGGATCGCGTCCGCCCGGGCGATCAGCGGCGCCGGCATTTTCGCAAGTTTCGCGACATGGATGCCATACGAGCGGTCGGTTGGACCGTCCTGGACTTTGTGCAGGAAGACGATGCTCCCGCGTTCCTCTTTGGCCAGGACATGGACATTGTGGAGGGATTTCAGTTCGTCTTCGAGATAGGTCAGTTCGTGATAATGGGTCGAGAAGAGGATTTTGGCTTTGATTTTATGATGGGAGTATTCGATGATCGCCTGGGCGAGCGCCATCCCATCGTAGGTGGCGGTGCCGCGGCCGATTTCGTCGAACAGGATGAGGCTGTCGTCGGTGGCGTTTTGAAGCGCATAGTTGACTTCGAGCATTTCGACCATGAACGTCGACTTGCCACTTGTCAGATCGTCGGCCGCGCCAATCCGGGTGAAGATCTGGTCAAACAACGGCAGGCGGGCGCTTTCGCAGGGAATGAACGACCCCATCTGCATCATGATGACGGAAACGGCCAGCTGGCGCATATACGTCGATTTCCCCGACATGTTCGGGCCCGTGATGAGAAGAATGTTCGTCTTGTCGCCCATGAACACGTCGTTGGCCACATAGCGTTCGTCTTCGAGCATTTTCTCGACGACCGGATGACGGCCGCCGACGATCTCGATGGAACGATTGTCGATGATTTCCGGACGGACATATCGATTTTCGGCCGCAACGCGGGCAAAAGCCAGAACCATGTCGATCTCGGCGACGATCCTCGCTAGCCCCTGCAGCCGTTCGGTCGCTTCTTTGACACGGTCGCGAAGAACGAGGAAAAGATCGTATTCGAGCCGGACGGCGTCCTCTTCCGAACCGATGATCAGGGTTTCCTTCTCCTTCAGTTCGGGTGTGACATAGCGCTCGGAATTGGCAAGCGTCTGCTTTCGCTCGTATCCGAAATCGTCGCGGACGAACTCCAGCTGACCTTTCGTGATTTCGATGTAATAGCCGAACACGCGGTTATAGCCGATTTTCAGTTTGCGGATGCCGGTGCGATCGCGTTCGGCGGCTTCAAAAGCCGATATCCAGTCCTTGCCGTAGACGGCGTCGTGGCGGATCCGGTCGAGGTCGGCGGAACAGCCGGCACGGATGATGCCGCCTTCTTTGACCGACAGCGGCGGGTCGTCGACGATCGTTGCATCGATTGCGGCGGCGAGCGGGTCGAGCGTATCCATACCGGCGACAATCGCGGTCGCATAGGGATTCGTCAGTCGTTCCATCGCTTTCTTGATTCCTGGCATCGCTTTGAGCGATCGCGACAGATTCACGAGATCCTTGGCGTTGGCGGTACCAAAGGAGATGCGGCCGACGATCCGTTCGAGGTCATAGACCGACTTCAGGCTTCCCCGGATTTCTTCCCGAGCGATGAAATCATCGTTAAAGGCTTCGATCAGCGAAAAGCGGTTGCCAATTTTCGTCTTGTCGACGAGCGGTCGCAGGATCGTCTGTTTCAGATAGCGTGATCCGATCGCCGTTTCGCATTTGTCAAGTAGCCAGAAAAGCGAACCCTTGCGATTGCCGAAGCGATAGGTTTCGAGCAGTTCCAGGTTCTTCTTTGAATTGGCGTCGATCCGCAGGTATGAAGTGGATGCGAAGACCTGAACTTTCTGTAAGTGCAGAAGTTCCTGTTTCTGGGTTGAAATCAGGTAGTTGACGAGCCGTCCGAACGTTTCAAGGGCATCCCTGTCGTACACTTCCGCGACCAGATTGCGGTAGAGCGCCGGCAGTTTCACGTCATCGGAGATCGAGACCGTCAACGGATGCTGGGCGATCTGACGACGGAATGAACGCTGGTTGAATTTCGATCCGATGACGATTTCCTTCGCCGCCAGGTTCTGGATTTCGTTGAACATCAGCTCAGCGTCGCGGGGGGTCGTGACCAGACAGTTCTGCCCGGTGGTCAGATCTGCATATGCAAGGATGTAACTTGTTTTCGTTTCACTGACCGAGACGATGTAATTGTTCGTTTTGTCGTCGAGGGCCGCGGCGCCGACGACCGTTCCCGGCGTGATGAGCCGGATCACGTCGCGTTTGACGAGGCCTTTGGCCAGAGCCGGATCTTCGAGTTGTTCGACGACGCAGACCTTATATCCTTTTTCGACGAGTCGGTCGATGTAGACATCGGCCGCATGAAACGGCACCCCGCACATCGGGACGCGCTCTTCCTGGCCGGCATCACGGCCGGTCAGGACGATCTCGAGTTCCTTCGATGCGATGGTCGCATCGCCGAAAAACATCTCATAAAAATCCCCCAAGCGAAAAAAGACTATAAATTCCATATAGTCTTTTTTAATATCGAGATATTGTTGCATCATGGGGGTGAAGCTTTGAATCTCTGCTTTATCCAAGGGTGATCACCCTGTTGCGGCCAAAGGCCGGAATCATCAGAAAGTGAAATTGTTGAACGGCCAAACTCCGGGGGTAAGGACGAAATAGTAATAGGCACAGTATCCCGCGAATCCGACGACCGCAACGGCGATGACGAGGCTGAAGATCGTCCAGAAGGTTTTCCGATGCCGTTTCTTGTTGTACTTCTTGATGATCTGATTGATTTTTTCGTCGAGCAGACCGCGTTCCTCGTCGGAGAAATCGTAGGTTTCCGCCTGCGGTACGGGAACGGTCTTCTTTGCTTCCGGTTCCTTAAGCGGTTCCGTTTCCAGAGTCGGCTGGACGGGCTCTGGCTGCGGTTCCGGCTCCGGTACGATGACCGATTCCTGCTTCGGTTCCGTTCGCTTCACGGGTTCAGGTTCGCGGACCGGTTCCTTCACGGGTTCGGGTTCGACGATCCGGGCCGTTACAATGGGCACGACTTCTTCTTCGATCACCGGTTCGAGATGAGGCTCCAAAGCCGGTTCGGGATTGACGCCGACGGGAATCGGATTGACGTAGACGACGGGAATGTCCTGATCGTTCTGGACGAAATCGATGCCTTCGATGACGACGGAATCGAGATCGGCCGAAAGCGGAACCTGATAGTTATGGCCATCGCGGACGACTTCCTGATGATAGAGGTTGAGCGAGAAGACAAGAAATTCGACCATGTCGCTCTTTTTTAGGTCGATCGAGATGCTGAATCCCTTTTCCTTCGCGTAGATTTCAAGTTCGAGTACCGACTTCGTGTTCAGGAGTTCGACTTCGCCGTCGCTCAGCCGGAAACGCTTGGCAAGGATGTCGACGAGTTGAAACTTGTTGATGCGCCGCGGAATCTTGACGCCGTATT
>CAZFHR010000081.1:0-6156 GCA_964519115.1 uncultured Candidatus Izemoplasmatales bacterium | reverse complement strand
GACGGCGAGATCTTCACCGCCCCGATCCGCGAATCGGTGAACGGCGTCATCACCTACAACGCTCCCTCGCCGCAACGTGGTACGGTGTTCACGAACGTCTCGCTTCAGTTCGCCGACGGTAAGATCATCAAGGCCGTTGCCGATCAGGAACCGGAACTGCTCGCCTCGATCTTTGATACCGACGAAGGCGCACGCTATGTGGGCGAATTCGCGATCGGCGTCAATCCGCTCGTCACTAAGCCGATGGGCGACACCCTGTTTGACGAAAAGATCGCCGGATCGATCCATTTCACCCCCGGCCGCTGTTATACGGAAGCGTTTAACGGCAATAATTCCGCCATTCACTGGGATCTCGTGCTGATCATGACCCCGGAATTCGGCGGCGGCGAAATCTGGTTTGACGGTCGTTTGATCCGGAAGGACGGACGGTTCGTGATTCCGGAACTGGAAAGTCTGAATCCCGAACATCTCGGGTAAACGCAAGCGAAACCGCTCGACATCCCGCCCCGACCCCTGGTCGTAACGCGGGATGTTTTTCTTTTTTCCCGTTCATCCATTCATAAGTTTGTTGTTCCATCGGGCTGGATTTGTGGTAAAATATCATAGAAAGGTTGTGGTCTTCATGGAACTCGCATATAAAATCAAGAAACCGGCTTCGATCAAGGATTTCCTCCACGAAAACAACGTACCATTACGTCTTATTTCGCTGTTGAACGGCAAGCAATTGATCGTCGTCAATTCCGAAACAAGGACCTATAAAGATTCCGTAAAGAAAGGCGACACGCTCCGGATCACGATTCCAGATGAGGAAATCGACGAATCGATCGTCAAGGAAGACATCCCGCTTGACATCGTCTACGAAGATGAATATCTGCTCATCATCAACAAACCCCACAACATGCCCGTGATGGTTACCAAATCGCACATGAGCGGCACGCTGATGAACGCGCTCTCTTTCTATTATGCGAAGAACGACATCCGTAGCAAGATCCATCTCGTCAACCGGCTCGACAAGGAAACGATCGGCCTGATGGTCATCGCGAAGAACCGTTTCATCAAATTCCTGCTTTCCGAAGACCTGAAGTCGAAGATCGAGCGCCAGTATTATGCGATCGTCGAGGGCATCCTTGACGCGAAGGAAGGTACGATCGACCTGCCGATCGGGAAAACCGACGAGATGTCGATGAAGCGCGAGGTGACGATGGACGGCGAAGACGCCATTACGGACTTCGAAGTTTCAAAGGAATTCGGGATGAAGTCGCTGCTCCGGATCAAACTCGAAACGGGGAAAACCCATCAGATCCGCGTCCATTTCGCCCATTTCGGCCATGCGGTCGTCGGCGACCCCCTATATAATCCCAAATTCCGTCCCGGTGAGGAACTCCTGCTTTTCAGTTATCGGCTCGCGATGAAACATCCGATCACCGGCAAAGATTTGGAATACGTCCTCGATATGCCGGAAGAATTCAAAAAATACATGGCCAAGTTCGGAGGCTGACCCATGACAAAACGTCTGTTTGTTTTGCTTCTGGCGGTCTCCGCCTTGTTTTTGTCCGCCTGTTCGCTGTCGACCGGTCTTCTGACGACGACTGCAATCACGCTCGATACGACCGCCACGACGAATCCCGCATCGACAACGGCAACGACCGGAGCGGCGACTTCGACGACGACCAACGTCCCAACGACCGCGACGACAGTCACGGAAGCAGAAATCGATCCGTTCTATGCGGCGCTGTTTGACAATTACAATTATCATAAATTCGTCATTTCCTTTTCCCGCGCCAATTTTGACAAACTGATCTATGACATGCAGAATTACCGGGATCAGTGGGGCACTTATCGCGACAACACGATCCAGGAAGTCGATATCTATTACGAAGACGGTGATGGGAACATCATTACCGAGTACGAAGTCGGCTTCCGCACCCGCGGAAACATCTTCAGCCGCGTTCTGCCGGTCGTCTATGACGATGAAGGTCATTTTCTTGGCTATCAGCAGGTATCCTTTCAGCTCGAATTCAATGATACGTTCGACTATCCTTACAATTCAACGGAATACAAAGCCCTGAAGGATCGCCGGATGTTTGATCTTGAACAGCTCAATTTCAAATACATCCGCAGCAACGATACCGCCGCCGTGACCGAAATCGCAGCCAATGAGCTCTACCGGGCGGCCGGTCTCATCGCTCCCGAGACTTCGCTTTGCGTCATCTACTTCGACATCGATGGCGAAGTGATTCCATATGGGCTGTTCACGGTCGTCGAACCGATCGACGATGTCTTCGTCAAACGCTATTTCGGCCGCAACCAGGACGGAACGATCGGTGACTTGTATAAGTGCGTATGGCAAAGCGGCGGTCCGGCGACGCTCCAGACGCTTCAGCCCTCTCAATATGACCGCACCTATCCCGACCGGCTCGGCGTATCGGACTATACCGAAGGCTACCGGATGGATTACCAGCTGAAAACGAACAAGGCGAATTCCGATTTCTCGGCGATGCTCAATTTCATGGACGTCCTCAACGACCCCGGCGCCATCAATTTCCAGTCGGAACTCGAAAAGGTTCTGGACGTCGATTCCTGGTTGAAAGCTCTTGCGGTCGCCTTCCTCGTCGGCAATCCCGACGATTACCGGAGCGATGCGAACAACTATTACCTGTATTTTTCCGAGGGCAACGAGCCCAACCAGAAGGCCGTCTACATCACCTATGACAATGACCAGTGCCTCGGCTACGGCTGGAATCCCTACGGTGATTACGGCCTTGGCAATGACATTTATTCGATGGGCACTTCGCAGCCATGGAATATGTCAGAAGAAGACTTGCCGCTTGTCCACAACCTGTTGGCGATTCCTGCCTATCAGGAAATCTACGAATCGTATCTGCTCGCATTCATCGATTCAGATGGCGGCATCTTCGATTATGGCTCCTTTGAGATGGAATTCATCCTCGCCCAGTACCTGTACGCCGATGAAATCACAGCGAATGGAGTTCTGGGGCTGACGACGCTCGATCTTGAACAACGTTTCATGACCGCCGAAGACTATTACGCCGCGAAAATCCAGATGACACGCGCCAGCATCAATTCCTATCACAACTGACCGAGGGGGTGTCCGCATGACCAGATTATGGCTGAAACGCATCGTTTTGCTTACGGTGTTGTTCGCCGCGATCGGCGGACTCGCCGTTTACAACCAATACATGCAGGTCGAAGGCTATGAATCCATCACCCGCCTGGCCAACAATCGGAAGCAGAAGTCCGATTCCAACCGGCTGTTCGACAATGCGAATTTCAAATCGTTCACCATCGTTTTCGAAGAACCCGTTTTCGCCGAACTGCTCACCGACATGAAAGCCTATTTTGATCTTTACGGCACCTATCAGGACAACACGATGCACAAGGTCGACGTCGTCTACAGCGACGCTGCCGGCACCGCCTTCACGATCCGTGAAGTCGGTTTCCGGACGAAGTCGAATACGTCCCGCAACCTGCCGATGACGCTTGACTGGCGCGGACGCGAGATTTATCACCAGACGTCGTTTCAGCTGCAGTTCAACGCGACGTTTGATTACGAAAACAATTCGAATGAATACGCCGTTCTCAATAAACGCGAAGCCTTCAACCTTGACCAGCTTAATTTCGAATACTGCAAATCGTTCTCCGGCGAACTGGACGAAGCGATGGTTTCGGAAGCCTTCGCCTACCAGCTTTACCGCGACGCCGGGGTGACCATTTCGCACGCTTCCTACGGCCTCGTGTATTTCCAGATCGGGGAAACGGTCGTCGGCTTTGGTTTTTATACGTTCATCGAACCAATCGACCAGAATTTCATATCGAAGCATTTTGACTCGGACATCACCGGGGAATACGGCGACCTGTACAAGTGCACCGATGTCGGCGGCGTCGCCGATCTCGGACCCGATTTCACCGCCAAGGCCGGCGTCAACCAAAACGCGATCAACCTTCGCTACAGTTATCAGCTGAAGAATAACACCAGGGATGGCTCCCGCACGACCCACGAGGCGCTTGCCACCCTCATAGAAGTCGCAAACGGCGATGCGTTTGCCCGCGACATCGGCGATGTACTCGACATCGATCAGTTCGTCCGTTACCTAGCGATGGGCTTTCTGATCGGCAATACCGATGATTATCGCTATAACAACAATAACTACTACCTGTATTTTTCCGTCTATGACGGTCCCGCCACCATGATTCCGTTTGACCTCGACAGTTCGCTGGGGACCGGAAAACATCAGGATCCGACCTATCAATACGGCGTCAACTATGACCTGTTCGCCCCGACCGACGACCTCGCCGTGCTCGTCGGCAACGTCCTGGCATTACCGGAATACCGAGCTCTCTATTTGAGTTACCTCGCAAGTTTCATTTTCGATTATTTCCATTTTGATCGCTTTGAAGCCGATTACTTGACGGCAAAAGCGCTATATCAAGACACTCTGATCGCCGAAAACCATCTGGGCAATCAGGTGTTCGATCTGCGCAACGCCGCATGGTATTTCGATACGAAGGCTGCGGTCGTCACGGCGAAGATTTCCGCCCTTAACAGCAGCGAATAAACAATCCGAAAAAAATAACGTTCCCAGGGAAAAGCCGGGGAACGTTTTTTCTTCACTCGATGTAGAGCAGCAGCAGGTTCAACGTGTTTTCCACGCCGTCGCGATGCGTCCGTTCCATTCCGTGCGAGGCGTGGACGCCGGGGCCGATCAGGCCGCCTCGAAGGTCCTGGCCGCCGTGGAGTGCGGCGGTGACGTCGGATCCATAAAACGGATAGATGTCGGCTGCATAGGCGAGCCCGGCCTGTTTTGCCAAGGCGATCAGGCGGGATGTGATGCCATAATCGTAGGGGCCGCCCGAATCCTTGCAGCAAATGGAGACCATCGTTTCCGTGCAGGCCAGGTCTTCGCCGACGCAACCCATGTCGACGGCGATGAATTCGTCGACTTCCGGCATCCAGGCGGCGCCGTGGCCGACTTCTTCGTAGGTGGAAATGACGATCTTGAGGGTTTGACGCGGCTTGATGCCCGCTTCGGACAGATGTTTCATCAGTCCGAACAGGATGGCGACGCTGATCTTGTCGTCGAGAAAACGGCTTTTGAGGAAGCCGGCTTCCGTCAGGACGGTCTTCGGATCGATGAATACATAATCGCCTGTGCTAATGCCGATCTTTTTGACGTCGGCGGCGTTTTTCACGAGCACGTCAAGCCGAACGCACATCTTGTCGGGCGTACGTTCCGCGGTGCCGGCATCCTTGTTCATGTGGGAAGAAGGCGTGATGGACAAGAATGTCCCGGTATAATCGCGTCCCTCCCGAGTTCGGACGGTACAGTATTCGCCGTCGATGGTGGCCCAGATCGGTCCACCGATCGCGGTGAAGCGGAGGGTGCCGTCAGCATTGACGCTCCGGACCATGGCACCCAGGGTGTCGACGTGCCCGGAAAGACCGAGGATTTCCGCTGAACGGCCGGGAATCGTGACGACGAGATTGCCTTTTTTCGTTCGTGATGTCGCATATCCGAAACGCTGTGCCTCGCGGTCGACGAAATCGATCGCCTGGGCCGTGTATCCGGAGGGCGAGGGGATGGCGAGGAGCTTCCCGGCGAAATCGAGAATATAGTGGATCGTGTCTTTGTTTGCGCTCATTATGATCACCTGAGTTTATTATATCATGGACTTTTCGAATGAATGATAACTTCTTTCATTTACGCAGTCGATATGATAAAATGGAGGGGTGGAAACACCCGTCCGGCCTTGCCGGGACGAGAGGAGTGATGCGTCATGATCGCAGTATTCGGCGGAGCATTCAATCCCCCGACCATCGCCCACAAGGCGATCTATTACCATGTCAAGCGCCATCTCGACATTCAGGAATTCATCTTTCTGCCGGTGAGCAGTTTATATACCAAACGATCGCTAGCAAGCAATCTGCACCGTTTACAGATGCTGCAGGCGATGGTGAAGGATCTACCCGACGTGACCGTTTCGACGATGGAATTCGACGATCCCGACTATCTTGGCACGTATCAGTCGCTCGTCCGGATCCAGGAGCGCCGGGGTGGCCTCCCTGTGGCATTCGTCATCGGTGCCGACAACCTGCCGAAACTGCACAAATGGATCAATGCCGGCGGCCTCCTGACC
>CAZFHR010000080.1:0-6197 GCA_964519115.1 uncultured Candidatus Izemoplasmatales bacterium | reverse complement strand
TGCGGTTCTGGTTGCCCGTCGTTTTATGCGAACCGATCCTCTATTTCATCTTCGAGACCTATGGCCTTGTTGAGACCACCAGCGGCGAAGCCGGGATGATGATCGCGCTGATTCCGATTTTCGTGACGGTGCTGAGCATGCTCATCCTGAAAGAAAAACCCGCCTTGCTGCAAATCTTCTTCATCCTTCTGAGCGTCGCCGGAATCCTCTTCATCCAGATGTCAAAGCTCGGCGATGGTTCCCGCGGGGAGATTTTCGGATTCGTGCTCCTGTTCGCGGCCGTGCTTTCCGCTGCCTTTTTCACCATCGCATCGCGGCGAGCTTCCCAATCCATGAAACCCTACGAACTCACCTATTTCATGATGCTTTCGGGAGCGGTCGTATTCAATGCCATCTATCTCGTCCAACTCGGTTTCGGAGATGGCATTCAAACCTATTTTACGAACCTGGTGCATCCTGAATTATTTCTGCCGATCCTCTATCTTGGCGTCATCGGCTCGATCGGCGGATTCTTCCTCGTCAACTACGCCCTCAGTAAACTGCCGGCGCATGTTTCGAGCATCTATTCCAACCTGTCGACCATCGTTGCCATCTTTGCCGGCTTCCTGATCCTGCACGAGACGCTTTTGCCGTATCACTACATCGGCAGCGTGATGATCCTCGTCGGCGTCTACGGCACGGTGAAAAGCGGGGCCAGGAAAAAAGGACCGGAAACGGTCCCGGTCCAGACATGACACATAGAAGCAAGGCGGCGACCAGCACGGTCGGCCGCCCTTTTTATAAACTTCGGTCCGGTCGCGATGATCAGATCTTGTGTCCCGCGGCGGGGACGATGCAGATGAACTTGAACGTCGCTTCGCCGGCATTCCGGAACTGATGCAAAGCATTGCCGGGAATGAAGGCATAGGATCCTGCGGTCACGCGCGTCGATGCACCTTCAAGGAACAGTTCCCCCTCGCCTTCGGTGATGTAATTAATATGGGGCCACGGGTGGTGGTGTCTGGGCGTATACCCCCCGGCGCCGACTTCGATGACGCGCAGGACATGCCCTTCCCAGCCCTCGGCGGGTGAGACCAAAACCTTCATCACGGCGTGCTTCGCCTCCGGGGAACGGATTTCGAAGTCCTGCAGATCCCTGACATTTCCAATCATGGTGAGTCCTCCCTTTCATCCGGACCGGTTGTTCACCAGTGGACGATTTCTCTATGCCTATGATATCATGACTCTCCTGGTAAAATCCATCATCATGCCTTCCAATAGGCCGGACGACTCAGCGTATCGCATCCGGCCGATATTCCCGAAGAACATTCAGGGCTTTGAGGGTGATCCATTTGGAGGGGGTGCCCTTCTGTTCGATCCGGATCAGCATTTTTCCGTTATAGCTGTTTTCCAGAAGCCAGCGGCCCTCCGCATCTTGTTTGCCGGCGACCACGGCGATGGCATCGTCCAGACGTGGGTCGCGAAGATGCAGGGTGGCGAAGATTTCAAGCAGTTCAAGAATGTCGGTCTGATACATGAGCGGAAAACCGAAGTGGAGCCAACCCGGCTTGCTTATCTGCGCCAGGTCATGACTCTTCCTGTAGAGATGGTGGATCAGGAAATACTCGGCGAGCTCGCCGATCTTGGCGGTCACTGCCGGGGTTCGCAGCCCTCCGCGAATCGCAGCGAGGGCCTTCAGGGCCTTCGCGACTCCCATGTGGCAGGTATGCCTGCCAAAGCAGGGTTCAAGCCGTTTCACGATGGGATCCTGCGGTCCGTGGAGGCTGCCATCATCGGCCTGCTGATACTTGAGGATCCATGCGATTGCGTTCTGGATTCGTTCATCCTGAAGATATCCGAAACGGATCAGGGCATAGACCAGGTTCCCGGTCAGGCAGGGAATGACGTATCCCGGCAGGCCGGCGTGGGTCTTAGCACTCTGCCTCATGGAAAATCCGTACTCGTCGGGATCCTGCGAATGGCCGAGGATGAATTCACAGGCCCGGTGGATCCGCGGGTCTTCGGGATCGGCCCCGAGTTCTGCCAGGGTCAGGAGCGTCCAGACCGAACCGGTGTACTTGTCATCGTAGAAACGTTCTTCCAAACCCCAGGATCCGTCGGGATTCTGCAAACTTAGAATCTTGGCGATAGGAACGCTCGCCATCATCGCCTTTCGGGTCGTGAGGACTTCGGGATCGTTTTCGGATTTTTGGCAAAGACTGGTCAATGTGGCGGCCCGCACGGCGGGATCGGATGTTTCCAACAGCCAATCCAAGATTGAATTCTGCACCATGATGATTCCCGTCCCTTCTGCGTCGCTCTGCAAGTCAAATAAAAGAAGCGACATCTTGTCGATACTCCTATGCTAACACAGATCCTACCGGAAAATCCATACCATATCTTGAATTCAACGATGGACGGCGACGCTATGACGTCGGGATTGAGAAATACAATTCGCTTTGGAACGGGGTCAACCAGTTTTCCCGAATCCGCGATCGATATCAATCAGAGTTTTTCGTAACTAAAAAGGACTGACTTCCATACAAAAGTCAGTCCTTTTCTTTCAATTCGGTATCGATTCAGATGGCGTTGTAACCTCAGCGCCCCTCAAAACGGTTTCGATCAATCCATAGTCCGAGCGCCGGATTGGGGATGTAGAAGATTTCCTCGCCATCGGCCAGAATGTTCCATCCGGGAGTAAGCTTTTTCGGATCGTAACGCCGGATGACTTCCTCATAATCCGCCCAGTCGAAGTGAACGCCTTCGATTTCCTGCCGGGTGATGTTCTTGACGGCGTACGTGATCGTGAAGCGGCCGTCGGAAGAGCCGTGGATCAGATGCGCCGCCGCGCTCATGTTCTTCTGAAGATCCTCGTTTTCGCCAAACAGTTCGAGGACTTTCAACCGGCCGCAGTAGCCGTACTTGCGGATCAGCTTATCGATCGTCGGATCCTCGCCGAACTGTTTGACGCCGGGAGCGAGGACGAGAAGTTCGCCGCCATCGGCGACCGCCATCCGCGTCCGATAGACAGCTTTGTTGCCAAGCCACGTGCTGCGGAATTCCTTTGGATCGAGGTAGACGACGCATTTCTTGATGCCGCGGTCGATGAAGTCGATGTTCTTCTGTTGGGAGAGTTCGATCGCCGCCTCGAGGGTGTCGCGATTAGGACCGATGAAAAGCCCGTGCGTGCGGATGACACCGCCCGGCGCCGTCGTCACCGTCAGGGCGAAGACGATCGGCCGTTCCTTCAGAAAATGCGTCATCGCATAGTCGAGGACCTTGCGGACGGGCGTATGATCCTTGCCCATCATCCGTTCCATGCCGAAGACGGCACCGATCATGTGCGACTGATTGATGGTCTGTTTCCCGCCGCAGCCGACGAGGATGTTCTTGGCGTGGTTGGCCATGCCGATGACTTCGTGGGGGACGACCTGGCCGATGGAAAGGATCAGATCATACGAAGGATCCATGATCCGGCGGTTGACTTCACAGGTGACGGGACGGTCCCACAGGCCTTCGGTGATTTCCTTGACATAGGCTGCGGGCACCTGTCCGATCGCCACGATGTCGTTGCGCCAGTCATGGTAGAGAAATTTCTCGAAAGGAATGTCGCCGAACATTTCCGCGCATTCTTCCCGGGTCATCGCCACGTGGGTGCCGAGCGCCGGCAGGATGTCGATTTCGGCGACGTCTTTCAAAAAGTGATAATATCGGTTCGTGATGAAACCCGCGTTGGAATGGAAACGCGTGAAATCGGGAGGTACGATCAGCACCTTCTTCAACGTTTTTCCCGCCAGCGACTGGCGGAGCGCCGCTTCGATCGCAGCCGGATTCAAACCGGTTTCGACCGTGGCGCGCAGGGCTACGTCCATCAGGCAATCACACGCCGGAATAGGCGGAGAAGCCGCCGTCGACGGGAACGACGATGCCGGTGACGAAACCCGATGCCTTGGCGTCAAGAAGCCATAACAAAGTACCGAGAAGTTCATCCGGTTGGCCGAAACGGCCCATCGGTGTGTTGTTCAAAATCTTCGCCGTGCGGGCGGTCGGGGTGCCGTCCGGATTCCAGAGGAGGGCGGCGTTTTGCTGAGTTGAGAAGAATCCGGGTGCGATCGCATTCACGCGGATGCCGCTCTTGGCGAAATGGACCGCAAGCCACTGGGTGAAGTTTGAGACGGCGGCCTTGGCGGCACTATACGCCGGAATCTTGGTAAGCGGCGTGAAGGCGTTCATCGAGCTGATGTTCAGAATCACCGATCCGGGCTTGTCAATCAAGTCTTTGGCGAAGACCTGCGTGGGCAGCAGCGTGCCGGTGAAATTGAGGCCGAAGACGAATCCGAAGCCTTCGGGATCCAGATCGAAGAAACTCTTGTTTCCCGGCTTGCCGAATTTCTCGCGGTTGAAAAACTCATCGTCGGTGGTCGCCTTCGGGCTGTTTCCGCCGGCGCCGTTGATAAGAATGTCGCAGCGACCGTACTTGGCAAGCACGGCGGCGTGGGCTTCCTCGATGCTTTGCTTGTCGAGGACGTTGACTTTCACGCCGATCGCGTCGCCGCCATCTTCCACGATGGCCGCCGCGAGTTCATTCGCGCGGTCGATCGACAGATCGAGAATGGCGACCCGGGCGCCGTATTGCGCCAGCAACCTGGCGAAATCGGAACAGAGGACACCGGCGCCGCCGGTGATGACAGCGACCTTTCCTGTGAAATCATACTTGAATTCATATTTTTCCATCATAGGTCTCCTTGGTATAGACGATCGGATGCTATACGTTATACGTGGTCGATGAAGTCGTTCCGCCACGGCCGGTCCAGTTGGTATGGAACGCCTTTCCCCGCGGCTGATCAATGCGTTCGTAGGTATGAGCGCCGAAATAATCCCGCTGCGCCTGCAGAAGATTGGCCGGCAATTGTGCGGTGACGTAGCCGTCGAAATAGGCGAGCCCGGAAGCAAGCGATGGCGTCGGAACGCCGTTTCTGACGGCGTCCGCGACGATCTTCCGCCAGCCGCCGAGGCATTGCCGGATCGTCTTCTTGAAATAGGAATCGAGGAGTAGGTTGGCAAGGTCAGGATCGATGTCGAAGGCTTCCTTGATCTTGCCCAGGAACACCGAACGGATGATGCAGCCACCCCGCCACATGAGGGCGATGCCGCCTAGATTGAGATTCCAGCCATAGGTCTTCGCCGCCGCCATCATCAGCACATAGCCCTGGGCATAGGAGATGATTTTGGCCGCATAGAGCGCATTTCGCAGGTTGTCAAGATACTTGACGCGATCGCCTTTGAAGCGCTTGATTGCGGGATGGTAGGCCTTTGCGGCGACGAGCCGTTCGGCCTTCATCGCCGACAGGCAGCGAGCATAGACCGCCTCGCCGATGAGCGTAAGGGGAACGCCCTCCTCCATCGAACTGATGCCCGTCCATTTGCCGGTACCCTTCTGCCCGGCGACGTCAAGAATCTTATCGACAAGGGGACTGCCATCGTCATCCTTGTAGGCGAGGATCTCGGCGGTGATGCCAATCAGGTAACTGTCGAGTTCGGTATGGTTCCAAGCGCGGAACACTTCTGCGATTTCACCAGCGGCCATACCGAGGCGGTCGCGCATGATCTGATAGGTTTCGCAGATCAGCTGGATGTCGCCATACTCGATGCCGTTATGGACCATCTTGACGAAGTGGCCGGCGCCGTTTTCGCCGACCCATTCGCAACAGGCCGAGCCATCGGCCGTCTTGGCGGCGATGGCCTGGAAAATCGGCTTGACGAGCGGCCAGGCCTGAGGCGAGCCCCCGGGCATGATCGAAGGTCCGAGCAAGGCCCCTTCCTCACCGCCGGAAACGCCGGTACCGATGTAGAAAAGACCGTAGCTTTCCACCAGTTTCGTCCGCCGCATCGTATCCGGAAAATGGGAATTTCCGCCGTCGATGATGACATCTCCCGGTTCCAGTAGTACCAATAACTTGCTGATGACCTCGTCGACGGGATCGCCGGCCTTGATCATCATCATCACTTTCCGTGGTTTAGCCAGCATGTCGACAAAATCCCCGAGCGTCTTCGCCAGGTGGATGTCTAGGCCTTTCGCGCGCGTCGCACCAAACTCGGCGACGCGTTTCTGGTCGATGTCAAATCCTGCGACGGCGAATCCTTTCGAAGCCATGTTCATGACGAGGTTCTCGCCCATCACGGCCAGGCCGATCATGCCAATATCGCATTTATTCATC
>CAZFHR010000079.1:0-6228 GCA_964519115.1 uncultured Candidatus Izemoplasmatales bacterium | reverse complement strand
GATCGCGGGCGAGCCCAACGATTTCGACGGTGCCTTCCTGCAGTTCGGGAATCGCGTTTTCCATCAGCCGCTTGACGAGGTTGCGGTCGGTCCGCGATACGTAGACCTTGGGGCCTTTGGTCGTCTGTTCGACTTTGGTGATGTAGACGCGGACCTGTGATCCGAGACCAAGATCGCTTTGCGGAAAATCCTTCATCGGAATCGACGTTTCGGTATCGTGGCCGACGTTCAGGGTGATGAAATCCTCGGTGATCGCGACGACTTCCGCAATCACCATCTCGCCGGTTTTTTCGACGAAGATGTCATAGGCGTGTTCGCGCTCGAGCTGTTTCAGTCCCTGGGTCAGGATCTGCTTCGCCGAGGATGCGGCGATGCGTCCGAAATCCTTCGGCGTGACCTTCTGTTCGATCACGTCACCAATTTTGGCGTTCTTTTTCAGAACCTGCGCCTCTTCGAGCGTGATCTGGGTGCCTTTCTCAACTTCCGGATCGACCGTTTCGACGACCGTCGAAGTGGCGATGATCTGGATTTCGTACTTTTCGTCGTTGTACACGACTTCGGCGTTCTGGAAACCGTCGTAGTCTTTCTTGTACGCGTTAACGAGTCCTTTGGCGAAAACGTCGAGAATTTTCTCCCGGGCGATGCCGCGTTCAGCGGCGATTTGGTCGAGTGCTTTGAAAAACTCTTTGCTGATCATGGTCTCTTCTCCTAGAAATGAATCGCTAATCGTATTTGGATGACGGCGGTCTTCGTAATCGTCGCCGTCTTACTGCCGATTTTTAAAGTGATTTCGTCTTCCGTCGCCGCCTCGAGAAAGCCTTCGAATTTCTCCAAAGCCGTTTCCACGTGGACGAACTGGCCGATCGCGGCCTGAATTTCTTCCTGATTTCGAAGCTTACGTTCGGCTCCAGGGGAAGACACTTCGAGGTGGTACTCCTCGGGAATCGGATCGAGCCGGTCGAGCAGAGTCGATATCGCATCCGAGGCTGATACGCAGTCTTCGATGGCGATGCCTTCTGACTTGTCGATGAAGACCCTCAGGATCCGCATTTTCCGTTCCTTCACGTATTCCGCGTCATAGAGGGCATACCCGAGCGGCGCAAGTGCCGTCTTGATTTCCGTTTTGAGGTTGGTCAGGTCCATGGTAGCCTCCGCATTTTAATTGAAAGGAGAGAGGGTCCGACCCTCTCTCCATCTTATGCATGAATACTATAGCACGGAATTGGGGGAAAGGCAAGCGGAAATGACCGCTTTTACCCCGGTCAAGTCGTTTTTTTCGAAGTTTTCACATTGATGACGACGTCCTGGCGTTCGGGATGTTTTTTGAACCATTCGATCGCAAAGGGACATTTGGCGACGATCATGATGCCAAGGCCTTTGGCATGATCACAAACCATTTCCATCATTTTTCCCGCAATGCCCTGACCACGCAGCGCTTCGTCGACGAAGACATGGTCGACGTTGACGCGGTTTGCGTCCCGGGCCGGGAACGTCACTTCAGCAAGCAGCTTTCCTTCCGGAGATTGGGCATACAGCCGATTCGTAGCGAAGATGAAGTCCATCAGATTTCTCCTTACCTTATGCACGCAGGCGGTGCATGATGATCGCGCCGGCGATCGCGACGTTGAGCGATTCGACATCCGCGCTTTCGATCCGGACGTTCGCCGTCGTCCGGGCCAGCAGTTCCGGCCGGATCCCGGCGCCTTCATTGCCCAGCATCAGGGCGATGCGATCGCCCGCGGGTGCAAGCGCGTCAAGGGGGATGCCGCCGTGCGGATCGGTCCCGTAGACGACGTAATCGGCGTTCTCCGCGAGGAAGCCAGATAGCCCGGCTTCGATCAGGCTCAGACGGAAAACCGCTCCCTGAGTCGCGCGGAGCGTTTTAGAGTTGTAGTAATCGACGCAGGCTTCGGCGACGACGGTCGTGAAGCCGAAAGCAAGGGCGGAACGCAGAAGCGTACCCATATTGCCGGGATCCTGGATGCCGTCAAGCAACAGCACGCGCCGTCCCGGAATACCCGGCGCAAACCGGGAAACGACGGCGAGGATGCCCTGCGGCGTAAAAGTCTGAGAAATGCGTTTCATCACCGTTTCCGTCACGAGGACGGTCTCGATGCCAAGATAACCAGGATCGGCGACGGCGAAAATCCGGAGACATCGTCCCGCCGCGACGGCTTCGGCGACGAGATGGGGGCCTTCAACGACGAACGTGCCGGTCTCGTCCCGCACTTTTTTCCGATCCAGTTTCAACAGTTCGACGATTTTATCGTTATGGTTGGAAGTTACCTGCAAGATGATCACCTGTTTTCATTATATCACAGAAAGCGGCGAAAAAACAAAGGAGCCGACGAAAGCCGTCGACTCCTTGGCGATACGGGAAAAATCAGACGATCGGTTCGTATTCCGGACCGTTGCTGACGTATCCGATCAACAGTTCGATCAGATTGTGGAACTCGATGACGTCATTGAATTCACCCTCAGACAGGAAGAGCGGGTCGTACAAGTCGATCACGTCGGCCTGGAGGATGATGTCGTCAATCAGAGCTTGAAGTAGCAGGATCCGGACTTCGAGGTCGATCGGTCCGTCATACTGGAACTGGTAGGCGACATCGAAATAGCCAATGACATAGCAGGCGATGACGAAATCCGTGTTCAGCGATCCGTCCGCCAGAAGGGCGACGACGATGTTGGCGATGGCGACGGCGCGGACCATGTTGTCTTCATCCGGATCGATGCCGGGGAGGGCATTGATGATCATGATGCTGTCGACGACCATCTGGATTTCCTCGGCGGTTAAACCGGCGAGGAATTCGGCCATCATGCCCGGTGCGTACAGCACGGAGCCAACGTAGAAATCGAGGGCCGACTGGATGTCGGTGATCAACGCGGCCTGATCTTCTTCGGGAACGCCGATCTGGGGGATGACCGCTACGACGAGGGCGTCGAGAAAGTCATTGATGATCACTTCATCTTCTGTGGTGATGGTATCGAAGACGATACTGAGATATCCGGATACGAGGAGCGCGTAACCGGCGATGCCTTCGGGCGTCAGATCGAGCGCCCCGGGGCCTCCGGCCATCAGCGCATAGAGCACTTCGAGCATTTCCGGGCTGATGTTGTCAAGCAGGTTCGCGGCTTCTTCGACGAGAATGACCGCCATTTCATCCCACAGGTAGGCGTTGTCCGAATCGGAGAAGAAATCGATGACCCACGTCAGATCCTCCGGTCCATCGCCGACCATCCAGGTGTAGTAACTGACTTCGTCTTCATAGTAGTGGATTTGTTCGACGGAGCCGATGTACTCGTTTACCAGATAGTTGATGTGGTCGTAATAATAATAATCGTCTTCTGAGACCGTTCCGAAGCCACTGAAGTAGGCATTGGCGGCCACGGCCATCTGGTTCCAGTAAATGATGTTATAGGCTTCGTACAGATCCAGGACCGGCAGATAGAGCGCCAATTCTTCCGGCGACAACCAGGAGAGTCTCATGTTGTACTGATCGCGGAAATAGGTGGCCATTCCCGGATCGAAATAATCGATTCCTTCGAAATAGAGGGCTTGTGCGAGTGGGCTTTCAAGCGAGAAGTAGAGACCGCCGTCCCACATTTCATTGTTCCAGGAAGCATCGAGGGCATCGATGTAGAGTTTCCAGCCATTGATGTAGTCAAAGTTGGCGCTCCACCACTGGTTGGCGATGGTGCGATGGTCGGAGTCGGCGATCACAAAGAGGGTCCCCGGCACTTCGAACATGATGTCGAGGCTCAGGTCCGTGTAATAGGTAAGCTGTTCAAGCGCATATACCAGATCGTCCTCATAGAGGTAACCCGTGTAGAGGTATTCACCCAGGAACTGCTGATACGTCGCCAGGGCGAGCGGGAGGTTGCCGAGATAGACGGCGATGTCTTCGTCCGTGAAGCCGATGGCATTCAACAGATCCAGAGCGGCGAGGACGTCTTCGACCGAGCCGGACCGCATCGCGTTTTGCACGATGTTCAGGATCGCGGCCAGGTTGTAATAAGCTTCTTCTTCGGAGGATTCGAATACCTCCGTGATCATCGTGATCGTGGTTTCGACCAGCGTTTCATCATTCCAGTCAAGGTCGAAGCCGAGGTTCCAGAACAGCTGGATGAACATATTGCGTTCGTAACCGAAAGTCACCGGCTCGAGAATGCCTTCCCAGTCGCCGGATAGGACGCCGAACAGGAACTGTCCGCGTTGGCGCAGTTCGACCAGCATCATGATGTCGTCCGGCGTCAGCGCCGAAGGATCGGCACCGGCAAGTTCATGGGCGAGCAACAGCAGCTGATCGGTCTGATTCTGGAAGGCGGCGAGGACGGCGGCTTTGGTGTCGGGATCGAACGTGCCACCCATCGCAAAGTCATAATAGCCTTCGATGATGTACTGCCACAGCAGGTCGGTGTTAAGACTGCCGTCGAAGAAGAGCGTGTCGACGATCGTAGCGATCGCAATCGCGATCTGGGTTTCCGACGGGCCGGAGGGTTCTCCCATGATCTGTAAACCAAAGCCGAAGCCGAAACCGAGGGATTCCAGTTGATCGAGGACGATCTGAATCTTGGCTTCGGTCAGCGAATCGAGGAAATTGGTGAGGATGGTGCGGGAAGACAGGATAATCGGCAAATATTTGGCAATCATCGAAAGTACCATCGCCTGCTCTTCTTCCGGCAGACCGAGGGCTCCGAACAAAACCGGGGCGAATGCGGCCACAAAGGCATCCAGCGTCGCCAGATCCTCTTCGGATAAGGTGGCGCCGATGGCTTTCAAAAGCGTCGACAGACCCTGGGTGTAGCCGAGAATGCCGGCAGCGCTCAGATCGATCATGGACGGATCCAGTTTCTCGCTCGTCAGCAACGTAATCAGTTGAATCAGCGCCGGGTCGATGCTGTCATAGAAGTTGACGGCTTCGCCGACGAGAATGGCGGCGACTTCGTCCCACAACACGGCGTTGTCGGAATCGGCGAAGAAAGCAATGAAGGCACTGAAATCCGGGTATTCAAACCCATCGTACAACGCTTGCAACTCGGCCAGTTCGATGCTGGCCCAGTAGCGGCCGTCCATCGCGTTCCAAATGGCCTCCGCACTGGATTCGATTACGAGATACTGAGTGCTATCGGGATCGAGAATCATGCCGGAGTAGTGGGCGTAGAAAGCATTTTGAGCCGCGGGCTTGTCGTTGTAACGGAGCGTACATTCGATTTCAAAGAGGGCAAGCAACGGGCCACAGAAGGCTTGCTGTTCCGGCGAAAGGGCGGCGAACGCCACATCATACGCGTTTTGATAGAAGGCCGCGATCTCTTCGTCAACTATATAATAACTGTTGTAATAAATGGAGTATTCGAGACTGTTCAGCAATTCGAAGTACAGTTCGGGATTCCACAGGCCGTCCTCAGATGCGGCATTGAGGGCGATCATATAATTCATTTCCGCTTCGGCCTGAGCCATCACGGCATCCCAATAGTTCTGGGCGATGAGGCGCGACGTTTCGTCGACGATCGCGGCGATGGCGCCAGTGGCGGCTGCGACGACACCATCATAATTCATGACCCAGAAGTTGTAATTTTCCTGTGCCCAGTAGAGGTCATCACCAAATTCGTTGCCGGCATAGCCGTTTTCATTGAGGAATTGCTCATAGGTAAGGAACAGGAGCGGGAAGTTACCGAGATACTGGGCGATTTCCGCTTCCGTGAATCCCAGCGTTCCGAGCGATTCGATCGCAGCCAGGACGTCTTCGACCGAGCCGGATCGCATCGCGTTTTGCACGATGTTCAGGATCGCGGCCAGGTTGTAATAAGCTTCTTCTTCGGAGGATTCGAACACCGAAGTGATCATCGTGATCGTGGTGTCGGCGAGCGTTTCGTCGTCCCAGTCAAGATGGCTGTTGAGGTTTCTTAGCAATTCGATGAACATGAAGCGCTCGTAACCGAACGTCACCGGTTCGAGGATGGCTTCCCAATCACCGGATAGGACGCCGATCAGGAACTGCCCGCGTTGGCGCAGTTCGACCAGAACCATAATGTCGTCCGGCGTCAGCGCTGAAGGATCGGCACCGGCGAGTTCATGGGCGAGCAACAACAGCTGATCGGTCTGATTCTGGAAGGCGGCGAGAACGGCGGCTTTGACCGCAGGATCGAACGTTCCGCCCATTGCGAAGTCATAAGACCCTTCGATGATGAATTGCCACAACAGGTCAGTGTCAAGACTGCCGTCGA
>CAZFHR010000078.1:3632-6275 GCA_964519115.1 uncultured Candidatus Izemoplasmatales bacterium | reverse complement strand
ACAATGACAAAAAAAGTGCATAGAAAAAGATGTTGATGTACACATAAGGGTTTTTTTTGTGTCTACCAACATCTTATCATTTCACCGAAGCGGATTTTTTTCTTCTTACGGGTTATTCTTCGACGATGATGTCGGTCCCGACGATTGCGACTTCGAACCCGAGGGCGAGCGCCAGTTTGACGGAAACGATGTTGTCGTCGTCACAGCGGAAGATCGGCGTCCGACCCATCGCCAGCGCGCGGTTACAGACGTCGGCGATCGCCACCGAGGCGACGCCGTTGGAACGGTACTTCGGTCCGGTGATGACGCCGATATCGGCGATGTGATCGCCCCAGAACCAGAGCGACGCCGCCCCGACCAGTTCGTCTTCGTGGAAGACGCCGACGACGAGATCGTCGTCGATCGCAACCTGTCCGTGGGCCAGTTCCGGTTCGGAACACGTCATCTTCATCTTTTCCAACGCCTTCTTGTCCTTGCGCGTCAATAGGCGCAGGCTGCCTTTTTCACAGCAGGGCGGCTGGTTGACCGGCACTTCCGTGTAGGTGATGACGCCCCGATAGAGCGCGAAGCGTTCGTTCCCAAGTAATCGTTTGGCGATTTCACGGTCGGACAGTTCCGGCGTGATGTTCGCCTTGATCGCCCGTTCCTGCAACGCCGGCAGGACATCGATGACGATGCGGTCGTCGGCGCGCCAGAGCGCGACCGGATCGACGGGTCCCATCGTATCGTTGGGGATGATCAGCACGTTCTTGGCATAATCCCATTCTCGGTATTCATAAAAATGCTTGATGAACGATTCTTTCCCCATGGCGGTTCCCCCGAACGTAGATTTGCATGCGTGTCTATTGAATATTATAAACACAAAACGCCCTTTTTTGCACCACCCTTTGGGAAAATCGTGGGCATGAAAGGACGTTTTCATTGCAATTGTCGGTTTATTCCGTTTTCTTGACCGGCTTCGTGCCGATTTTCTCGGCGAGCGACAACAGGATGTTGAGAAGAATGCCGACGATCGATGCCGTGGCGATGGCCGGGAGGTGGGCGCCGAAAATCTCGATGGAACCGTTCGGGAAGCCATAGGCGCCGCCGATGCCGATGACGAGAATGACGGCGATGATGCCCAGGTTCTTGGCGCTGAAGAGGTTCACTTTCTTTTCGATCATGATCGCGATGCCCTGGGCGCCGATGACGCCGAACAGGTAGACCGAAGCCCCGCCCATGACAGCCGACGGAATCGTCGAAATCAGGTTGGCGAGCGGCGTGAAGAACGAGAGGATCATCGTGATGATGGCAGCGGCGCCGAGAACCCAGATCGAGAAGTTCTTCGTGATCGCCATCGTCGAGATGTTTTCTCCGTAATTGGTGCCGGCGGGACCGCCGACGAGGGCGGATACCATGTCGCCGACGCCATCGCCGATCAGGTTGATGCCAAGCTTATCCGCGATCGGATAGGGCTTTGCGCCTTTTTCCCGTGCCAGGTTGTTCACATAGAGATCCAGCTGATACAGATGGGCGGTCGATTCCGGAATCGTGGCGAGGGCGATCGGCATGATCGCGAACACCGCCGTCCAGGAAGGAATCGGCAGCGTGAAATGCGGAACGGTGATGACCGCTTGAGCGAAGACACCGGAAAAGTCGATGAGGCCGGCGCCGAAGACGTAAGTCGCGACGATGGCGACGACGTAGCCGATGCCGATGCCAAGCAACAGCGGCAGCTGACTGAGGACGCCCTTCTTCAGAATGACCGTCAGGAAGAGGATGGCGACGAGCGTGATGAGGGCGACGATCCATGACGCGGCCTGGGACCCCGTTCCCGCCGAATACCCGGCGGCCTGGGTGAGGGCGGTTCCCGCGAGCGAAAGACCAATGATCATCGCGATCGGTCCGGTGACGACCGGGGGCAGCACCTTCTCAATCTTTTCGGGGCCGAAGCGGGTGATGATGAGACCGGCGGCGATCGAGACGAGACCGGAGAGGATGATGCCAAACTGCGCCTGCCCGATCAGATTGTCGGGAGCGATGTCGCCGAAGTTCTGGACGGCGGTGATGCCGACGATGGCGGCGATGTAGGAGAAGCTGGAGCCGTAAAAGAGCGGAATCTTGCCTTTGGTGATGAGAATGAAGCAAAGGGTCGCGAAACCGGAGGCGAAAATCGTGGTCGAGATGTGAAACCCGGTGAGCAGGGCGACGAGCACCGTCGCGGGGAACATGACCAGAATCTGTTGGAACGCGAAGAGGATCAAACGCCCCCAGGCGGGACGTTCGTTGGGTAGATACCCGATGATGGGTTGCTTGTTCGTTTCCATGTCTTCTTCTCCTTTGAGATTTTTTTAGTCTCGGCCCCCTGGCAGAAAAAAAGGACACGCCGATGGCTGTCCTTTGCAAGGTAGGATGAAATATGCTTTACCTTCCGACGCTCACAGGCGTCGATTAAAGGACCTAAACTATCATCATTATACCAGTTTGGAAGAAAAAATCAATCCTTTTTTCACGGGTTTTGCCGGAAAAGAAAAAGCACCGGATTTCATCCGATGCTTTCTTCAAAGGGCACCAAGCAGATCATCGCGCAAAGGATCGCGGATGCCCATCAGTCCGATCAGTTCTTCGATCTCTGCGATCAACTCGGGATTCTGGTCTGGGTCG
>CAZFHR010000078.1:0-3622 GCA_964519115.1 uncultured Candidatus Izemoplasmatales bacterium | reverse complement strand
ATGTTTCTGGCCGTCTCTCTGGAACCGTTTCGCGATCATTTCGGCCTTCCACGCCTTGCCCGGCATCAGGTTGTACAGGACATACCAGTCTTCGAGCGACATGAACGGAACCGTCGTCTTGCCGACAAGGCTGGCCTCGGTCGGCGTCTTGGCATCAAACGGATAGAGATATTTCTGGCCGCGCTGGACGATCGTCAGCCCGGCCATCAGGTCGACTTCCGTCGCACCAACGACGTACTCCGTGAAGGAATACGATTGATAATGATAGGAGGGATCGGACGCCCGTTTGGCGCCGAGCGATTCCAAAAGCTGGACGACCGCGGGGGCGTCTTTCGTTTCGATGATGACATCGAGGTCGTTCGGGGTGACGGGCATGTCGTTGTTCTGCAGCACGACCGATCCGCCGATCGCCCAAAGGACACCGGCTTCGTTCAGGGCTTTCCCCACCGCTTCGATGGTTTTGATCATTTCATTCGTCATGATGGTTCGCCTCCCATATCCATTATACTATACGGATATGAATTTTTCATCGATTTCAGTAAAAAGAAATCCCCGCCAAGAGCGGGGTTCTTACGGCCGTTCGCTTACAGATTCTTGAACATGGCGGTCTCGATTTCCTTCGACACGTGACCGCAGGCATCGCAACAGTTCTCCAACCGGAGGAACAGATCTTCCCAGACGAAGAGCCTGATCGGATCCTTTTCGTTCGTGAACAGTTTGCGGACAGTTTCGGAATAGACAACGTCGCAATCCTCTTCCAGGCGCAGGACGTTGAAGATGAGGTCCTTCATCTTGGCCGATTTCTTGAAATGGGAAAACTCTTCCAGAAGCGTCTTCAGGGAAACGGTGCTCTGATAGATGAGGTCGGTGAACAGTTTGACTTCCGGCCGCATCACGTCGATGTTGTACATGTAGATCCGCAGGACGAATTCCTCGATGGAATCGGTGACGTCGTCGATGGCGCGTAAAACATTCAGAATATCTTCGCGTTCGATCGGCGTGATGAATTCCTTGAAGAGATTGGATACGACCTTATGCCGTTCCAGATCGGCGGTATGCTCGATGTGATGCATCGCATGCTTGTTTTCCAGCATCCCCGACGGCTTGAACTGGGCGACGATTTCGGAGAGATACTCGGCCGCCTTCACCGAGAATTCCGACAGGGCGACGAACGATTGAAAATAATAGTTTTCCTTCAGTTTGTCCATGATATCATCTCCTCATTAAAATATGATGATGAACAGGATTGCCATCAGAAAACAGAGCAGACCGCATCCGGGGAAGGTGAGCACCCAGGTGAGTGCCATGTCCCGGACGACGCCCCAGCGGACCGAAGAAATGCGTCTGGCGGCGCCGACGCCCATGATCGCCGTCGTCTTCATGTGGGTGGTGCTGACGGGAATGCCGAGGAGAGAAGAAAGCAGCAGGCCGCCCGCCGCCGACATGTCGGAGGCGAACCCCTGGTATTCCTTCAGCTTGACCATGTCCATCCCAACGGTCTTGATGATGCGGTAGCCGCCGATCGAAGTGCCGAGGCCCATCACGACGGAAGCGAGGATCATGAGCCAGATCGGAATGACAAAGGTCTGGGTACCGACAGTTCCCTGCGCGAGCGCCATGCCGAGCAGGAAGACACCCATGAATTTCTGGCCGTCCTGGGCACCGTGCATGAACGCCATCGAAGCGCCGCCGGCGACCTGCGCCTTGCGGAAGAACTCCGTCGTCTTGCGGCGATTGGCACGTTTGAAGATGACTTCGATCAGTTTGACGAAGATCCAGCCCGAGCCGAATCCGAGGACGGTCGATAATCCAAGTCCATAAAGAACCTTGACCCATTCGGCGCCGTTGATACCGGAAAAACCGCCTTGAAGCGCAATCGCGGCGCCGGAAATGCCGGCGATCAGCGCGTGCGATTCGGAGGTGGGGATGCCGAAATACCAGGCTGCCGTCGCCCAGATGAGAATCGCGATGAGGGCAGCACACAACGCGGCGAGCGCGTCGCTGGAATTGCCGCCGAAATCGACCATCTTATAGATTGTCTGCGCCACGGTGGCGTTGATGGAGGTCATCACCAGGACGCCGAGGAAGTTGAAAATCGCCGCCATCAACACCGCCTTTTTCGGCGATATCGCTTTGGTGGAAACGCAGGTTGCGATGGCGTTCGGCGCATCGGTCCAGCCATTGATCATGATCACGAG
Source organism: uncultured Candidatus Izemoplasmatales bacterium (assembly GCA_964519115.1). Classification (GTDB taxonomy): domain Bacteria; phylum Bacillota_I; class Bacilli_A; order Izemoplasmatales; family Hujiaoplasmataceae; genus UBA12489. Next base: position 1,424 of record CAZFHR010000078.1, on the reverse strand, counting down.
CAGGACCAGAACGACGGTCACGAGCAAAATCCAATTGCCCGCTAGCGCTTCGATAAATTCGCTGAAATTCATCCGGTACCTCGTTGCCAGTTATGACTTGTGCAAAATGCAATCGAGAATGGATCGTTCTATATAGGTCATCCGATTTCATCAGCGAAATCAGCTTGTGTTACCAAAAAGAGCGCAAGTCGCAATAGACGCCCTGTAAGGGCGACGGATACAAGTGCTTGAACCATCCTCATTATAGCGTATTAAAAAGGTAATGTCCATTTGTATTTGCGGGAGAAACGGCCGAAAAAGCGCCGATTACCCATGAAAGCGTTTGGCATCGTTTCCTGCAAGGAAGTCTGGTCAGGGATATCCCAGAACTCTTTTTGGTTTTCGACTTCATCGGGTCGGGAAGAATTGCGAGAAAAGCATGGGACTTTCGTACCGGGCGCTTTTCTTTCGGCTTAAAATCAAGTAAAATAGGCGCATGGCTGCTGGATGAATTCTGCCGCCGACATTGCTCAGGAGGCTCAACATGCAGGAATATTCTTTACGGGAACTCCAAAAAATGCTAAAAAGCGGTGAAACGACTTCGCGCTTGCTCATCGAACGCTATTTGGAACGGATCGAACTGCTCGATCGGAACGGACCGAAGCTGAACAGCGTCGCCTGCATCAATCCGGATGTCTTGGCCATGGCGGACCGCCTTGACGCCGAACGTCGGGCCGGCAAGGTCCGCGGACCGCTCCACGGCATCCCCGTTCTCCTCAAAGACAACATCGGCACCCATGACAGGATGCCGACGACGGCATCTTCATTCGCCTTTGCCGATTTTCTGGCTCCGAAGGATGCCCATGTCGCCAGAAAACTCCGGCAGGCTGGGATGATTCTGCTGGGCAAAACGAATCTGTCGGAATTTGCCTATTTCATGAGTACGGATAAGATGCCTTCGGGATACGGTTCCCTGAACGGGCAGGTCAAGCATCCCTATAATGAAAAGATCGATCCACTCGGATCTTCGACCGGCTCTGCCGTCGCGGTCGCCGCTCAATCCTATTTACCGCAACAAGCGCTCATACAAAGGCTATTCGGTTGTTAACGTGGCTTTTGAAAGTCTTCCCGGCGCTTATGTGACCGGCAGTTTGTATCTCCCGGTATCTACGGACAAAAAGATGGCCGCCATTTTATGCCCGCATGGTCATTGGAGCGATCCGGCGGACTATGGCCGTTATCGCCCGGATATGCAGCGGCGCTGTGCGATGCTCGCCAAAATGGGCGCTGCTGTATTTTCCTACGATATGGTCGGCTATGGCGAAATGGCGGAATATGGCTGGATTCACAAGCACCCACAAACGCTGAAACTGCAATTGTGGAACAGCATGCGCGCCGTCGATTTCATACTGAGCCTGGCCGAGGTGGACTCTAACCGCATCGGC
>CAZFHR010000077.1:0-6278 GCA_964519115.1 uncultured Candidatus Izemoplasmatales bacterium | reverse complement strand
GGTCGCGTTCATGAAAACGCCCCCCGCCTACTGGAAGAGGCTTCGGTGATTCTCGGTTATGATCTGGCGGCGATTCTCGTCTGTGAAGACGGCCGCCTCGACGATACCCTGTACGCCCAGCCGGCCACGGTGGTCGCCAGCCTCATGGCCTTTGCATCCCTGACTGAAGCGACCGCAGTCCATCCGGCCGCATTCGCCGGATTCAGTCTGGGCGAATACACGGCACTGGCGGCATCGAAAGCATTCTCTACGTCTGATGTGATTACCCTAGTGAAGACACGGGCCGAAGCCATGCGGGAAGCCGCCACTGAAAAACCGGGGGCGATGTGCGCCGTGATTGGCCTGTCGCCGGAAGTGGTGGATGCCATATGTCAAGCGGCTTCAGTCAATGGTGGCTTCGTCACCGCCGCCAACTTCAACTGTCCTGGTCAGATCGTTCTGAGCGGCGATGCACAAGCCATCGCCAGCGCGATCGAACTCGCCCGTACTGCCGGAGCGAAACGTTGCGTAGCCCTGAATGTGAGCGGGGCGTTCCATTCGCCGTTCATGCAGAAGGCGGCCGATCGGATGACGGTGGCGCTCCAGCCGATTCAGGTTCAATCCCCATCGGCACCGGTCTATGCGAACGTTACGGCCCGACCCTATGGTCAAAACGATTGGAAAAGTCTATTACCGCGCCAGATGGTTTCACCGGTTCTGTTCGAAAGAACGATCGGCAATATGATCGCCGATGGCATCACCCATTTTCTGGAAATCGGACCTGGTATGGTTCTCTCCGGATTTGTCCGCAAAATCAGTTTGGATCATCCGATCGTCAATCTCGAGCGACCGGAACAACTCGAACACGTGAAGGGATGGTTGCATGAATATGGATTTTACAAATAAGACCGCCATCGTCACCGGTGGCGCCACCGGGATTGGAAAAGCGATTGTCTTGGCACTCGTCAAAGGCGGATGCCGCGTCATCATCAACTACAACAAGAGTGCGGCTGCTGCTGAGGCGTTGGTCGCGGAAATCGCCGCGTTAGGCGGAAATACAGTCGCTGTTCAAGCCGATGTAAGCAAGTCGGATGATGCCAAAAAAATTATTGATTTGGCGGTTGAACGCTTTGGTGGACTTGATATTCTCGTCAATAACGCCGGCATCGTCGCGGACAGTCTGATGCTCAGGATGACCGAAGACCAGTTCGACAAAGTCATCGCGACCGATCTCAAAGGCGTCTGGAACATGTGCCGGCAATCCCTGAAGTATCTTTTGAAAAGCCCGGCCGGCCGCATTGTGAACATCTCTTCGGTGTCCGGTATCCTCGGCAATCCGGGCCAGACGAATTACAGTGCTGCCAAGGCCGGCGTCATCGGCCTATCGAAGGCCCTCGCCCGCGAGATCGCTTCCCGCAACGTGACCGTCAATGTCGTTGCGCCGGGATTTATCGACACGGCGATGACCGGGGCACTTTCCCCCGAAGCCGTCGAACACTGGAAACAGACCATCCCCCTCAAACGTCTCGGCACTCCCGAAGACGTCGCGTCCGCGGTCGCCTTTCTGGCGGGACCGCAGGCATCGTACATCACCGGCCACGTCCTCGAAGTGGACGGCGGCATCGTGATGTGAGGCGGCCATGATGAAACGCAGGGTTGTCATCACCGGCATGGGTTGTCTGACGTCCGTCGGAAACGACGTGGCGTCGACCTGGAAAGCCATTCAAAACGGACAGAACGGCATCGGCTTCATCACGCTCTTCGATGCGTCCGCCGCCAAAGTGAAAATCGCAGGTGAAGTCAAGAATTTCAATCCCGCTCCCGTACTCGATGCCCGCGAGGCGCGCCGTCTCGACCGCGTCATTCAACTGGGAATCGTCGCTGCCCAGGAAGCCTATGATGCCTCGGGACTGACCCGGGAAGGCGTCGATCCCTATCGTTTCGGCACCTACATCGCCAGTGGCATCGGCGGCCTCAACACGATCTGGGAAGAAGCCCAGGTGGCGATTTCGCGCGGACCTGACCGCACATCGCCGTTTTTCATTCCCAATGCGATCATCAACCTGATCGGTGCTCATGTTTCGATCCGTTTCCAGGCGAAAGGGGCGAACATTCCGGTCGTTACCGCCTGTTCCGCCTCGACCAATGCGATCGGCGAAGCCTTCCGGACGATCCGCGATGGCTATCTCGATCTGGCATTCGCCGGCGGATCCGAATCAGCAATCAACGCGTTTGGCATCGCCGGGTTTGTGAATATGCGGGCACTCAATGCTTCCAACGATCCGGAAAACGCCTCGATGCCCTTCGATCTGCGGCGCAGCGGGTTCGTTATGGCGGAAGGTGCCGGTATTTTGATTCTAGAAGAACGTGGACGCGCATTGCAGCGCGGCGCGCCGATCATCGCCGAAATCGTCGGTTACGGCACGACGTCTGACGCCTACCACGTGACCGCGCCGGAAGAAACGGCGGAAAGCATCGAACGTTGTCTCCTGAACGCCCTGGCCGACGCCGGAATCCAGCCGGCGGACGTGAGTTATATCAATGCGCACGGCACGTCCACGCTGCTGAATGACCGGACGGAAACGCTTGGCATCAAGAAGGCGTTCGGACCCGCCGCCCGCCAGTTGAGCATCAGTTCAACCAAGTCGATGACCGGGCATGCGCTCGGCGCGACCGGAGCGATCGAATCGATATTGACGGTGAAAGCGATCGTCGACAGCATCGTTCCGCCGACGATCCACTACGTCGTTCCGGATCCCGATTGCGATCTCGATTACACGCCGAATGTCGCCAAACGACGGGTCATGGAATACGCGATGAACGTCAATTTCGGTTTCGGCGGCCAAAACGCCGCTGTCGTGTTCAAAAAATACCAAGCCGGTGAAGACGCATGACGCTGACGCTCGAACAGATCAAAGCCATCCTGCCTCACCGCGAGCCGTTCCTGATGGTCGACGAAGTGTTGGACTTCACGCCGATGAAAGGCGGAATCGGCATCAAGCACGTCCGTCCCGAAGAATATTACTTTCAAGGCCATTTTCCGGGCAATCCGGTTATGCCTGGAGTCTTGATCACGGAATCGCTCGCCCAGATGGGCGCCATCGTTCTGCTTTCTGATCCTGCCTATCAGGGTAAAATCGCCTATTTTACCGGTATCGAAAAAGCCAAATTCCGGCGGAAAGTGATTCCCGGTGACACTTTGAGACTCGAAGTGGAAATCACAAAGATGCGGGGACGCTTCGGTTTCGGCACCGCCATCGCGACCGTGGCGGGCGAAGTCGCCTGCGAAGCCCGTTTTTCGTTCGCCGTCGGCTGAGCCTTGCCGATAGATGATGACCCGATCGATTTCTGATCGGGTTTTCATTTCATTGAAATGTTGACTTGGTCAGAATCCTTCCTGCGCCCGATCTTCCGATTTCCGGGAATCCTCTTGTCATTCTTATGGTAATGTGATAGTATCACGATCAAAGGCAGTTCCAGGCATAAAAATCTGACTTCCGGGGGAAGGGGACTTGATTCTATGAATATGAAAGTCCTCAAATGGATCGCGATCGTCACGATGACCATCGATCACATCGGTGGTTATTTGCTTTCGGATGGATCGGTCCTCCAACTCGTATTCCGTTCGATCGGCCGGATTGCTTATCCCCTGTTTGCGCTGATGATCGCCGAAGGTTACCGGCATTCGCACGATGTTGGAAAATACCTTTTGCGCCTGTTGCTGGCGGCGCTTGCCGTCGAAACCGGAATGGCCATCCTCTATTTTGCCACCGGCGTCAATTATCTGATGACGGTCAACGTGTTCTGGCCGCTCGTTTTCGGGCTGGCATCGCTGATCCTGATCGGGCAGAAGCGATGGTATTTCCAGATTCTTGTTCTCCCGATACTAGTCGGGGCCCGCTTCCTGGAGATATCCTACGGACTGTACGGTGTCCTCACGATCCTCGCGTTCGGTTTATTGCAAAATAAATGGCTGCGCATTAGCAGTTACCTTTTGATCTGTCTTGCGTTCATCAACTGGCCGCTTCTCGGTCTTCTGGGCTGGGAGGCGGAACCTTCGAACCGCATCTATGTTCAGTGGATTCAGTGGTTTTCCGTGCTGGCGCTCGTGCCGATCACCTTGTACAACGGCCAGCTCGGCCGTTTCAACAAATGGCTGTTCTATCTGTACTATCCGGTTCATCTCGGCATCATCCTGATCATTCAACTTCTGATGTGATACCGAAGCCATCGCATCAGACAAGAAGCGGACGGGTAGATTGAAACGCCTTCGGAGTAGCCGCAAATGATCGCAATGTACGACGGATCGGATCACCGATCCGTTTTCTTTTCCCGCTTTTCGGTTCCATTTCGCCCAACCCGTTGAATGATGGGCCGTGGATGCGCTATAATAAAAAAAAGAAGGTTTTGCGGGTAACCGCTAGAGAGGAAGAATGCCATGCCCCTGTATCGCTATCACTCCACCGGTCCTTCGATCGCGGCGACTGCCATCCTATTTCCAAGCGCTGTCATCGCCGGCGACGTCACGCTCGCCGAGGGCGTAAATGTCTGGCATCACGTCACGATCCGCGGCGACATGGCTCCGGTCAGCATCGGCCGGGATACGAACGTCCAGGACAACGTCGTCATTCATACCAATGTCGGCATGCCAACATGGATCGGCGCCGCCGTGACGATCGGTCATGGCGCCATCATCCATGCCGCGACGATTCATGATCATGCCCTGATCGGCATGGGAAGCATCATTCTCGACGGCGCCGTAATCGGCGAGGGCGCCATGGTCGGCGCCGGAACCCTGGTTCCCCCGCACAAGAACATTCCGCCGGGCACCCTCGTGATCGGGAATCCGATGCAAATCGTTCGTGAACTGACCGCCACCGAGCGACAGGATAACCGCGATAACGTCGGCCGCTATCTGGCCATGGCGCAGGAATCATTGGCGCATCTAGACTGCCACAAAAGCTGTGCGAACGATGAAGCATGAAGTAAAAAAAGTACTGATCGCCGGTGGGACCGGATTTCTCGGTTATCACGCCGGCCTGCAATTCGCTGCCCGCGGCGTTGCGGTCGACGTGATCGCGCTACCCCGTGAAATCGATCTTGGCAATTGGTTTCCACCGGAATTCGGCATTACGACCGGCGATCTGTTCACCATGACGGCAGCGGAAATCGTTGCCCTGATGTCCGACCGGGGCTATGATGCTTTCGTATACGCGCTCGGGCCGGACGACCGGACGGTGCCCGATGCGCCGGCTTTCGCGTTTTTTCAGGAGAAACTGATCTTTCAGAGTACGAAGATTTGTAATGCCGCCAAACAGGCGGGGATCGGTCGTTGCGTCGTCCTGGGGTCGTATTATGCCCATTTCGACCGGTTGGCGGGCGGAACCCTGTCACGGCATCATCCCTACATACGCGCCCGCATCGGCCAGGAACAGGCCCTGCAAGCTCTCGGCGAGGCGGGAACGTTTGATGTCATGATCCTCGAACTGCCATTCATCTTCGGGACGATGCCGGCGCGCCAACCGCTGTGGAAAAAGTTTTTCCTCGATTATTTCACCCGTTTCCGGCATGCTTATTTCCCCCGGGGCGGCGGGACCGCGGCGATTGACGTCTCCGGCGTCGCCGAAGCGATCTTCGCCGCTGCCGTCAACGGCGAAAACGGTCAATGCTATCCGGTCGGGAAGATCAACATCGGGTTTCGGGAACTGCTGACGCGGATGCTCGCGGCGGCCGGTGAAACGAAAAAAGTGATCATGATCCCACCTTGGATCGCCGCAATCGGCGGCGCCCTGATCAACCGGGCGAACCGCCGGCGTAAAAAAGAAGGCGGATTGAACTATCGCCGCCTGATGACGGATATCCTGAACCGCCCCTTCTACCTCGATTTTTCGGTCCAAGCGATCGATCTTGGCTATGCCGAACTTGGTTTTTCCGGCGGTGCCGATGTTTTTGAAAGCATCCACACTACCCTGGCGCGGTTTCGCAAGCCCTGACCGATGCGTCAGCGAAGCATGTTGTAACGTTTATGATCGACCAGGGTGTATGATGAAAGAGAAGATGATCCGGCCCGCTGCCGGTCAGGATACGTTTTTCCAGAAGGAGGAGCTCGCACATCCATTCGTGCGGCCATTCATTGCCATGCAATCGAAGAAAGCAGCTCTGTCGTTTCTCATCATCGCCGCCATTCTCTATGTCGCCATGATCGCGGTGAACGCGCTTGCCAATATTCTGCCCCTGAATGGCGTCACTACCGGCGCGGTTTCTGACGAACAGTTCAACCTGTTCGCTCCGGCCGGTCT
>CAZFHR010000076.1:0-6294 GCA_964519115.1 uncultured Candidatus Izemoplasmatales bacterium | reverse complement strand
CGTCAAGACGATCACGCGCCTGCTTGACATGGGCATTGAACCGTTCCTCATCGCTTCCTCGCTTTCCGGGGTCATTTCCCAGCGCCTGGTCCGTAAGCTGTGTCCCGACTGCAGTTTCGAAGACGAACCGACGCCGACGGAAAAGGCGATGTTTGCCAAGCATGCCATCGAAATCGCGAAAGTCAAGCGGCCCAAGGGCTGTCCGTCCTGCAACTTCAAGGGTTATGCCGGTCGCATCGGTATTTTCGAGGTTCTGCCGATTACGAAGGAACTGCAATACCTGATCGCCGAAAACGCCGGCATCGCCGCCCTTGAGAAACAGGCCCGGGAAATCGAGACCCATTCGCTGCTGGAAGCCGGGCTGGAAAAGATCGCCGCGGGCATCACCAGCCTCGAAGAAGTCCTGAAAGTGGCTTCCGAATGAGGAAGGGGGCGACGCTGTGGAACTGCGACATTTCAAATATGTAGCCCGCAACGCCGACGGCAGGACGGTGAAGGGCCGGATCGAGGCGCTTGACCGCCAGGTCTGTACAAAATTCCTGCACTCGAAAAACTATGACGAAATCCGGATCACCGAATACAAGAACATTTTCGGAAAACTTTCCGGAATCACGATCGGCAAGCTGTTGCCGACGACGCAGTTGATCTTTTTCCTGAAGCAGCTGGGCTCGCTGCTCAAGGCCGGCGTCAATATTTTGCCGGCGGTAGAACTGCTGTCCCTGCAGCAGGACAAGCACCGTCTGCGGATGCTCTATTTCGAGATTTATCAACATCTGTACAATGGTCTGTCGCTTTCAAAGGCGCTGGCGATGCGGCCGAAGGAATTCCCGAATCTGCTGGTCCTGATGATCGAAGTCGGAGAGCTGTCGGGAAAACTGCCCCAGACCGTCCTCGACATGGCCGCTTATTATGAAAAACAGACCAAGATCAATACCCAGATCAAAGGCGCCCTGCGGATGCCCATCGTCTATATGGCCGCTACGATTCTGATCGCGATCGGGATGATCATGTTCGTTTTTCCGACCATCACCGACCTCTTCGCTTCCTTCGAGGGTGCCGAGATGCCGGGGATCACGCTGTTCTTTCTTGCCATTGGCGACTTCATGTCCGCCTACGCGCTCTATCTGTTGGGTGGTCTGTTCCTCATCGTGGCGACGCTCGTCACGCTGGACCGTAAAAATCCGCGATTCCACAAAGCCCTGTCGGTGTTTCTCCTGAAGATGCCGATCGCCGGCCCGCTGATCCGGATGAGTAACCAGATCCTGATTGCCAACTCGCTGGCGCAGATGCTGGAAAGCGGCATCAACTCCGTTCAGGCTCTGCAGACGGTGCGGACCGTCCTCGCCAACGTCGTGTACAAGGACCTTCTCAGCAAAACGCTCGCCTACGTCGACGACGGATTCCCGTTCTCGAAAGCGTTCGAGGAAAGCGAATTCATCGACCCGATCATGGGGAAGATGATCGCCACCGGCGAGAACACCGGCGACGTCCCCGGACTGATGAAGAATCTGTCGGTCTATTACAATGGCGTAAGCGAACTGCGCGTCGAACAGATTAAAAATGCGATTCAGCCGATTCTCCTGCTTTTCGTGTATGCGATGGTTGCGGTGATGATTCTTGCCCTGATGTTGCCGATGCTGTCGCTCGGATCGCAGATTTAAGCCTCGTTTCGCCAAGAATATGCTCATTTACCTTGAATTTGGGAAAATAAATGGTATCATAAAGTTATGATACAAAAATAAGGAAAATCGAAGGGAGAAACATCGAAATGTTAGCTACGTTAAGAAACAAAAAAGGCGTCACCCTCGTTGAATTGCTCGCCGTCATCGTCATCATGGGCATCATCGCCGCCATTGCCGTTCCGGCCATCGGCGGACTGATCCAGCGGCAAAAGGAAAAAGCGGCGGAAGCCGACTACAACCAGATCGTCGAAGTCGCCGGGAACTATGCCCAATCCGAAGATCTCGCTTCGGGTGCCACGTTCACGTCCGGGGATCTCGTCACCGACGACTACATGACCAGCGATCCGTTCGACTCGGTCGTCACCTTCACCGTCGGTGCCAACTATTCGGTCACCATCACCGATCCTGCCGATGCGGCGGACATCACGATCAACGGAATTCAAGTCCCGCTTGTCTGATTTCTAGCAACGACCGATCCAAACGATCCCATCCGGGGGCGTCCTTTTCAGGGCGCCCTTTTTCTTTTTTCGCCAAAATCCGCGACCTTGTTGTCGGCGCGGCAAAAAATGGTATAATAAAAAGGAAGAGTAATGCCTAGATTCGACAGGGGCGGGGAATCCGGATGAATACATTGTATGCCGTGTTGTTTTTCATGCTCGGGACGCTGATGGCCTCTTTTGCCCATCTCGTCGGCTTGCGCCTGCCGAAGCATGAAACGCTGATGGGAAAAAGCCGTTGTCCCGCCTGCTCTCATGACCTTCGCCTCCTGGACGTATTTCCGCTCGTCGGTTATCTCGTCAATGGTGGCAGATGTCATTTCTGCAAGGCGAAAATACCCTTCTCCCACCTGCTCGTCGAATTGCTTGGTGGTGGGTTATTCCTTGTGTCGTTCCTACATTTCGGTTTTACTTGGGAACTGCCGGCCGCCGGCATCCTCGCGACGGTTCTGATCATCGAAACCGTCAGCGACATCACCTATCGCGTCGTCATCGACCGCGTCTGGATCGCCGGCGCCGTCGTTCTCGTGATGCTCAGGATTGTCGATGGGACGTTTTTCATGCATCTTCTGGCGATGGCCATCTTGACCGCCTTCATGTTACTGGCGGCTGTCGTCGGCAAAGCCGCATTCAAAAAGGAAGCGCTCGGCGGCGGCGACGTCAAATTGTTTCTGTTCTTTGGTTGGTGTCTCACCTGGTCGGAAGGCCTGCTGGCGATTTTCCTCGCTTCGCTCTTCGGATTCCTCTGGGGCACCGCAATTCGGAAAAACAGGCAGAAGGAAATCGCTTTGGTTCCCTTCCTCGCCACCGGCGTCCTCATCGCCTATTTCTGGGGATCGGATCTCATCGCTTGGTATCTGCATCTATTGGGAGTGTGATCGCATGGCAACGGGCAAAAAGAAAGAACTCAACATTTATTTCGCCGACGAATCGATCGGCTTTTTCCAAGGCGCCCCGAAAGCGGGGACTTTGGATGTCTACGGCCACGTGGAAATGGCATCCGGCATCATCGACAACGGATTCATTGTCGATCCGGAACGGCTTCTCGCCGCTCTGCAGGACTTGTTCCGGCAGTATCATCTGAAGCCGAAACGGATCCGGATGATTCTGAACAGCCAGAACGTCCTGATGCGGGAAGTGGACATTGAGAAGAACCTCGTAAAGCCGGCAGAAATCGCCGCCTATGTGGATGGCGAGCTTGGCAAGTCGCTCCATTTTCCCTTTCCGGTACCGCGTACTTCCAATCATCTCATTGGCCATGAAGGTGACAAGACGAGGATTCTCGTCGTTGGCTCCGACGACAAACTGCTCAACGACTATCTTGACGTCTTCGATCGCCTGCATGTCAGGGAAGTCGCCTTCGATCTGCCGGCCCTTTGCCTCTACAGCCTCTTTTCCAGTCAATCGGAAGTCAAGTACGAAAGCCTCATGCAGGTAACTGTCTACAATACCTATTTCACGATCAAGATCTTCGAAAAAGATTTCCCGATTTTCAATCTCGTCGAAGAGTTCGAAGCTCCCGCAGAACTGTCGTACGATCTCGTCGACAACTTCGTCGAACGGGTCGCCAACTACTATCGCTACAACATGCATCACGGCGAACGTGCGATCGACAACGTCCTGTTCGTGAACCTCGGCGCTTCGGCGAATGACGCCCGCTTCGAATCGGTCTTCGCCGCGAAACCGTTCGGTCTGCCCTACAAGCTGTTCAAATTCCCGGAACAACCCGAAAGCAACGGTGGCTGGACGCGGTCAAGCCTGATCGCCTATGCCGCGAGTTTTCCCAAAACCGGCAATCTGGAGAACATCAACGTCATCGATTTCCGGCTTGATCGGCCGGATCGGCGGATCCGGATCGCCCATCGGCTCCTGACGGTCGCCTTCCTGGTGTTTTCCCTCGTCAGCATGGTCTACATCCCGTTCCACACGACCAACGAGGCTATCTACATCCAGGAGAACGTACACGCCAAGCGGGTCCAGGATCTCGAGGCCGAAGCGGCGCTTTTGCCTTCGTTCACGCAGAAGGAACGCAACTACAGCAACGCGTATGACGCCTTGGTGGCGTACGAGTTTTCCGTGAGCACCCATATCCTCGATCTCGTGAACATGCTCGGGACGGATGTCGTCCTGACGAACTATGACGTCGCCACTGCCGATCGGGAAATCGTTCTGATCCTGGTGGGAACGTCGATCACCGCCCTCAATGAATACCTGATCGCCATCTATGAAGCCTACGGCATCACCGGCGACGGCACCGATCCGGAGCGATGGATGGACGGATTCCCGGCATTTGCATTCGTCGCATCCGACATGATCGAGGTGACCATCCATCATGCGTAACCGTGACGTCTTCGGACATAAAATCCATCGCATCAATTTCGTCTATCTCCTCGTCTTCCTGTTCGCTGCGGTTTTCGCCCTCCGGTTTGCCGTGATCACTTTGCAGGAAAACCGGCTCGAACGGCTCGAAGCGACGGCCGCTGAGCTGCAGCACTCGATCAACACGCTGCTGGCGGCGGAAGACGCCGCCACGTATCACGAAATCGCTGCCATCCTGCCATCGCTTCCCAACGAGTATAGCCAGATCCAGATCTCCGACGAACTCGATTACGTCCGCGACCGGTCCGGAATGGCGGACGCAGCCGAAGTCCAGGTTGTTTTCCGGGATGGCGTTGCCAGCCCGTTTGACCAGCCGCTCGCCGCGACTGTGAAATACGTCCGCATCGAGTTGTCGCTGACGGTCACCGATCCCGCCGATATCCTCGTGTTCCTCGACGAACTGATCGCCCTCGACCGTATCTACTATATCGACGATCTCGCCGTCAGTTATCTGGAAGACGGTGGCGCCGATGTTTCGATCATTCTCTACACTTTTTATAACGACGTCGTCTTGTGAGCGATGCCCATGGATCCGGGGATGATTTTCCCCGGATTTTTTTCTGGGATAGATTCTCGACGGATTCGACATCCAGCCAAGGAGGCCGATATGGATTACGAAAGCATGCTTCGGCAGATGGTAAACGAGCAGATCATCGCCCGCGGAATTGATTCACAACCCGTGATCGATGCCTTTTACCGCGTGCCACGGCATGAATTCGTCAGCGCCGTCGACCAGGACTGGGCGTATGGCGACCATCCGTTGGCAATCGGCGCCGGACAGACCGTTTCCCAGCCCTATATCGTCGCTTTGATGACAGCGGCCCTGGAATTGAAACCGGACGATCGGGTGCTTGAGATCGGCACGGGTTCGGGTTATCAGACGGCCATCCTCGAAAGTCTCGGGGCCCAGGTATTCACGATCGAACGAATCGCTTCGCTGCAGGAAAAAGCGAGGGCGCGGCTGGAGCGGCTCGGTTTTCACCATATCCGGTATCGCCTCGGAAATGGCTATGCCGGATGGCAGGAACAGGCGCCATTTGCCGCCATCGTCGTCACCGCAGCGGCACCCGCGATTCCCGCGGCACTCCTCGGACAACTCGCCATCGGCGGCCGGATGGTCGTTCCCGTCGGCGGACCGTGGCATCAGGAACTGCTGCTGCTGGCGAAGAAGGCCGACGGTTTCACGCGAAAAACGCTCTGCGAATGCCGTTTCGTGCCGATGATCGACAGCGAATGAATCCGGATTGATATCAAAAACCTCCCTGCCGTGGTTTTTCCCGGCAGGGAGGCTTTGTATTTATTCAGGAACCTTCAAGGGTCTTGTCAGGGAAGAATGCATCAGTATCGTTCCTGAACCAAACGATAGACCGTGAAGCCTTCGGCTGCGGTGATGGCGGCAATGGCGATCCAGAGCGTCGTGATGATCGTCGGATACTCGCCAGCGAGCAGCGCACTATCAAGATGGCGAACCAGAATGCCGATGAAGGCCCAGAGAATGACGAGTCCATACGCGAGATTCTTCTGGATCAGAAGGACGGCGACGGCGATGCCGAGTCCGACATAGAGAACGATGATCATCAGAAGCGTCGCCCCGGCGGTCAGGTTGGGAACGCCGAGACTGACCAGCCAGGTCGTGACGTTGGCGATCATCGCGACCGTGATCCAAGCGAAATAGACGCCAAACGCCACTTTCGGAATGGCATCGAGGCGGGGAAAGGAAGTCGAGATGGCCACCA
>CAZFHR010000075.1:0-6377 GCA_964519115.1 uncultured Candidatus Izemoplasmatales bacterium | reverse complement strand
TGGAATGGTCGATCCGCCGCATGTATCTGGAGGCGTTCAACCGCCATGCCAGCGGCACCGCCTACTGGAATCTGGTCATGGATCCCAACGGCGCCACCCATCTAGGTGGCTGCTCGACCTGCACCGGTCTTGTCACGGTCCCCGTTTCCGGATCGGGATTCGAAACCGAAGCCGATGGCTACGTGACCGCCCACTTTGCCAAATACGTGGCATTGGGAGCCCGGCGGATCGCGACCCGGAGTTTCAACACGAACGTCCTCGTCGTTGGCTATCTCGCCGATGACGGCCAGATCACCCTCGTCGTCTGGAACGACGGGTCCGCTCGCAACGTGAGCGTCACGTGGCGCGGTAAGAAATTCACTGTTTTGCTGCCGGCCAACAGCCTTACCAGCATCCGGTGGCAAAAACCCTGATCGGAGAAACCATGAAAAAACTGACCATCGCCGCCATCGCGGCATTCCTGCTGTTTTCCACTGCGGCCTGTACCTTCGCCACGACCACGATTGGAACCTCAGCTGCAACTACGACCGAAACGTCGACCACAAGTTACGATACGACGTCTTCGACCACAACGACGGCCACGACGACGACGCTCACGACGACCACCGAAACGACTACGGCGCCGACGACCACGACGACGTTTCTGACCGGCGGACAGGACGTGACGTACGAAGGATCCTATTGCGACGAAATCGTCGTCGACGAAACCTACATCGAGAACCTTCTCGATTCGCTCACGCTCGCCGAAAAGGCAGGGCAGATGCTGCAGGCGGAAAAGAACGGTGCCTCGACAACCGATGTCCGCATCTATAACCTCGGATCCGTCCTCTCGGGCGGCGGTTCCTCGCCATCGGACAACACGGCTTACAACTGGTATCTGATGTATGAAGGGTTCCAGTACGCCGCAACCCAGTCCTCTTCAGGAATCCCGATCATCTACGGCGTCGATGCCGTCCATGGCCACAACAATGTCTACGGCGCGACGATTTTCCCCCACAACATCGGTCTTGGCGCCGCCAACGATCCCGAACTGATGACGCGGATCGGCATCGTCACGGCCCGGGAAGTCCGGGTCACCGGCATCAACTATACCTTCGCTCCGGCCGTTTCCGTCGTTCAGAACATCGCCTGGGGCCGGACCTATGAATCGATGTCGGAATCCGCTGAAGTCGTTTCTAACCTCGCCGGCGCCTACATCGAAGGTCTGCAAAGCTACTGTCTCGCCGCTTCCGCCAAACATTTCGTCGCCGACGGCGGCACCGACGGCGGCCATGATCAGGGGAATGCGACGCTGACCGAGGCCGAAATCAGAGAACTCCATCTCCAGCCCTATTACGAGGCGGTCGAGGCTGGCGTCTACACGATCATGGTCTCGTACAGTTCGATCAATAACGAGAAGATGCACGCAAGCGATTTCTGGATCAACGACGTGCTGAAAAACGAAATGGGGTTCACCGGCTTTGTCATTTCCGACTACAACGCCATCCATCAGCTCCCGGGCGATTACTATGATCAGATCGTGACGGCGGTCAACGCCGGCATCGACATGCTGATGGAACCGTTCGACTGGAAATCCTGCATCGAAAACATCATCGCCGCTGTCCAAAACGGCGATATTTCCGAGGAACGCCTCGACGATGCCGTCCGGCGGATCCTGACGATCAAATACAAGATGGGCCTCTTCGCCGACGATTTCTACGATGAAGCGACCAGCGATTTCTACCGTCTCGGCTACGACGCCAATTTCTACACGCTCGAAAACCGGGGCGTCGCCCGCGAAGCGGTCCGCAAATCGCTCGTCCTGCTGAAAAACGATAACAACACGCTGCCGCTGTCAGATGATGAAGACATCGCGATCATCGGCGAAGGCGCCAACAACATCGGCCTTCAGACCGGTGGTTGGACGATCACCTGGCAGGGCGACGATGCCAGCCATCTGACGAAAGGCGTGACGATCCTCGCCGGCATCCGTTCGCGGATCGCCTACGGATCGGGAACGGCCTTTACCGACCCGGCCGCGGCCGACACCGTCATCGTCGTCTTCTCAGAAGTCCCCTATGCCGAATACAACGGCGATAATGCCAATCCGTCGCTCACGGGAGCGACGGCTCACCCGGGTAATGCCGACCTCATCGAACAGGTACTGATCGCGAAATCAGAAGGGAAGAAGGTGATCGGCCTGCTGCTTTCCGGCCGACCGTTGATCATCACGCCTTATCTGCCATATTTCGACGCGTTCGTCGCCTGTTGGCTGCCGGGATCCGAAGCCGGATCCGGAATCGCCGACGTGTTGTTCGGGGATTACGATTTCACCGGCAAACTGCCGGTCACGTGGCCCAAATATGCTTCCGGACTCGGAATGAATTCCAATTCCGACCCCTATGATCCATCGCTTGTACTGTATGCCTTCGGCTACGGCCTCAACTATCGGGAGGAATGACCATGGATGTCAAACAGGTTTTATCCGCTCTCACCAGCGAAGAAAAGGCAACCCTCCTGACCGGCAAGAAGAACTGGTGGTTCTCCGGCATCCCCCGCCTTGGCATCCGCGACTTCATGGTCGGTGACGGACCGCACGGACTGCGAGCTTACCGGGATTCCGAGGAAAACGGCGGCTATCCGGAAACCCGGATGCCGGCGACGGCTTTTCCCGCCGCTTCGGCGATGGCCTCGACCTGGAATCAGGATTTGATCCACCGCGTCGGCGAGGCGATCGGGGAAGAATGTAACCATTACCGCGTCGACGTCATCCTCGGCCCCGGCGTCGATGGTAAGCGCAGCCCGCTCGGCGGCCGCAATTTCGAATACTATTCCGAAGACCCCATCCTCACCGCCAGGATCGGCACGGCGTTCGTCCGCGGCGTCCAGTCGACCGGCGTCGGCACATCGGTGAAGCATTACCTGCTGAACGAACAGGAATCGGCCCGTCGTTTCGTCTCCGCCGAAGTCGACATGCGGACGCTCCGCGAACTTTATGCCCTGCCGTTTGAAATGATCATCCGCGATGCCGATCCGCTGACGGTGATGGGGGCTTACAATAAAGTTGATGGCCTGTATGCCTGCGAAAGCCCGTTCGTTCTGAAAGATCTGCTCCGCGATACGTTCGGCTTCCGCGGTCTGGCAATTTCCGATTGGGGCGGTGTTCAGGACAAACGCGCTTCGGTGCTCGCAGGTCTTGACATCGAAATGCCGGAATCAGAATGGAAAAACGCCTTCATCCAGGATGTCGTCACCGGCAAATACCCGATGGACGTCATCGACGCGACCGTCCTGCGCATTCTCGAAGCTTATGATCGGATGCTTGCGAATCCGCACCGCGGTCAGCCGGCCGATTTTGAGAAGAACCACGAAATTGCGCGCCAGGTTGCCCGTGAAGGCATCGTTCTTCTGAAAAACGATGGCATTCTTCCCTGCAAAAAGGAAGAATCGATCCTCGTTCTCGGCGACTTCGCGATCCAGCCGCGGATGAATGGCGGCGGCAGTTCCGAACTATCTCCCTACCGGTTCGAAATCCCGCTCGAAGAAATCCGTCACTTCGCCCCGGTTGATTTTCAGGCTGGTTACGAAGCCACCGAAAGCATTCTCGAGGCGGCCGCCAAAGCCGGAAAAATCATTCTTTTCACCGGGACGACGACCGAACTGGAAAATGAAGGACACGATCGGCCGCATATGCATCTGCCCGAACAGCAACTCGTCTTTCTCGAAGCCGTCGCCGGCGTAAACCACAACATCGTGGTCGTCAACGCTTCCGGCGCCGCCATCGAGACCGGTCGCATTCTGGCGGCGGCGCGCGGCCTCATCCAGGCGTGGTTTGGCGGATCGGCCTCTGGCCGTCCGATCGCGGAAATCCTCTTCGGCGCCGTCAATCCTTCGGGTCGGCTCTCGGAAACCTTCCCGATCCGGCTGGAGAACACTTCCTCCTACCCGGCTTTCCCCGCGAAAAGCGGAACCGCGATCTATCAGGAAGGATTGTTCACCGGCTATCGGTTCTTTGACACGCATCGGCTGCCGGTTGCCTTCCCATTCGGATTCGGGCTCAGCTATACGCGATTCGAATATTCCCACTTGTCCCTGTCAAATAACAGAATCGCCAACGGTGAAATTCTGGTCGCGAGTGTCGACGTCGCAAACGTCGGCGCCTTACCCGGAATGGAAACGGTTCAACTATACGTCGCGCCGAAATCGCCCCGGCTGGCGTCGCCACGCAAGACGCTCAAGGCGTTTGCCAAAGTAAAACTCGCTCCCGGCGAACGGAAGACCGTGGAATTCCGGCTGAGCGATGCCGAATTCGCGACGTTCATCGTTCACAAGAACGCTTTTCTCGTCGAAGCGGGCGCATATGGCATTCTGGTCGGCGCGTCGGTCGAAGATATCCGGCAACAGGCGGAAGTATTCTTCGCTTCGGCGGATGAAACGCATTCGCGTCCCGGACTGAAGCATCCGGCCAGCGAATGGCTCGCTGCCGAGCCCGAGAAGTCACGGCTCGAAGCTGTTTTGGCGAAAACGCGGAAACTGCTTTGGTGGGAATACGAAAACCCGGTCAACCGCATCCTCGCCCGTCTGCGCCGGGAAGGTTTTCTATCCGACGAAGAACACAAGGAAATCCTGACGGCCTTATCGCGATGATGCGTTTGCCGTGGCTTTGCCAGTCAAATGTGTAACCTATTACATAAAAAGTATTGAAAACGCTTTACCCATATGTTAAAATATGGTCGATATCGAATAAAATCATATTCTATTTCAGGAGGATGACAATGAAAAAGCTTCTTTCCGTATTCATGGCCTTCGCGTTCTTATTCGTCATCATCGGTTGCGAAACGGTGACAACCACCGCCACCACCGGCACGACGACGACCGGAACGAGTACGACCGGCACGGGCACGACGACGACCGGAACGACGACGACTGGCACGACGACGACTGCCAATCTGACCAATATCGCTTCCGACACGGGCCTTCCCTTTGACGTCGAAGGCATCATCGACATCGTTCTTTGGTCCGGCGACGGCTCCACGCTTTACGACCTCGGACATCAGGATTACTCTGCGGACGATCTGCTCGCTCAGAACAACGCCGCCGCCTATGCGGTCGCAAAAGCGTTCAATGCGATCTATCCGAACGTCGTCATCAATGGCTATTTCAAGTCTGGCGGACCGGATGCCTGGTCGCAGACATTGGAAACCTATCGTGACGATGAAGGCCGGTTCCCCGCCGTTTGGGCGGCCCGCGACCTCTCGGGCGACGTTTCCAAGGGCCTCGTCGCCGATCTGTCCCGGTTCACGGACGATCCGCTCTATCAAGTTTTGAACATGGACATCATGAACACGATGAACTATTACGGATTCCAGGCCGGACTCCCGCAATACATTCTCCCGTGGGGCGTGTATGTCAACAAATCGCTCGCCAGCGCGAACCTGATCGAAATGCCCGGCTACGACTGGGACATCGATGAGTACAGCGATTTCGTCGCGAACTATTCCAACAACCCGGAGAATCAGTACTACGGGGCGATGGATACGCCGCTTTCCTTCATCACCACCGGCACGACGACCGTCGTCGCTTCTCTGGCGCAATATACGGGCGGCGCGACCTTCCTCAACCTGAACTCCAGCGAAGTCCGTTCGATGATCCACTACATCACCGAATGGGTCGACGGGACCTTCTGGGGTCAATACGACCTTGAGACCGCGGCACTTGGCGAAAACGCCGCGACCGGCCCGGCTCACACCCTTTATGCCAATATCGGCAGCTGGGACTATCATCTGTTCCGTCAGGGCCGTCTGCTCACGTTCGACGGGCAACCGTGGATGATGGGCGACTGCGCCGAAACCAATTCCGGCTGGTGGGCCGTCTGCAACATCGACGACTGGGATATCTACCCGCGTCCGGCGACCGACTACCAGGACACCACGATCGGGCTTGTTCTTGACCCGATGGCCGTCTACAACTATTGCATCGACGACGGTGACATTTCCTGCACCGCCGAAGAAGAACTGAAAATCCAACTCGCGTATACGTTCGCCATTTTCTGGTGCGCCGACAGCCGTTCCTTCGCCGCCCGCGCCAACCAGTTGTTCTACGATGCCGGATCCGCCGCTTATTCGTCGGCGCTCAACGACTCGATGCCGATCGTCACCGGTGACATGTTCCAGGATCAGATGGAATACTGGTACATCCCCGCGAAACATCAACGTTTCGGCGCCAAGAATCTGGATGAAGAATGGGTAATGCCCGGCTTCCAGGAAGTTCTGCGCCTCTATGAAGAAGGTCAGTTCTGGGATGTTTCGGACAAAGCCTTCCCGTGGTTCTATTCCTATGAAGGAACGTCACGCGACATCATGTACGAATGGTATAACTACTGGAATCCCCTCGTGAAC
>CAZFHR010000074.1:0-6403 GCA_964519115.1 uncultured Candidatus Izemoplasmatales bacterium | reverse complement strand
ATCGGGTACTGGAAATCAAAGACGGCAAGATCATCAACGATTATGAAAACATCGGCAACCGGACGCTCGAACACATCGACGACCGGAACATCTATCTGCTGGACCTGGAAAAAGAAACGGTCAAAACGCATTTTAACGTCACTTTTTATCACAAGGGAAATCCGCCTTCGGACATCGACGTCAAGGTCATCCACTTCAACAATACGGTTTATGTGCAGGCGCATGCCGGGACGAAAATCAAGTATCTGACCGACGAATCGGAAATCCGCCTGCTTGACGCCCACTACAAGAAGCCGGAAACGGAAGACATCGACAAGTCGTCGTTTGACCTGACCCAGTTCGGAGCGATCAAGCACGACGTCAAGCGGCCGTCTTTCATCCGCCTCCGCGACACCCTCCTTTCGGGATTCATCAAAGTGTTCAACGGCAAGAAGTTTTTCGGCAAACTCTTCCTGATTGCCTACTTCGTCGTGTCCTGCCTGATCGTCTATAATCTGGCGACGTTCGGTAATCTCACGCGGGTCGACGAAAGCAGTTTCATGGAAACGGGTAAAAACTATATCGATGTCACGGTCAAGACGGACATGACCTATGCGGATGTCCTGGGCATCATCGACGACACCGGCGCCGTTTCCGTTTCACCCTATCGCGAAAGCCTCACCCTGTACTTCAAGTATACTGATTTCTATCAGGGCAGCGGGTACCGGAGCTATACGAAGGATGCCGCAGCCTTTCCGATTCCGCTTTCGCAAATCGGCGATTACGAACTGATGGCCGGGGCCCTGCCCGTCGACAATCACGAGGCCGCCATCGATATCTGGCTCGCCGACATCCTGCTGAAAAGCAAGTACATCTACGATCTGGGGGCCAAGACCTATGAAGATCTGTTGGGTACTTCCATCTTTCTTCAATATGGATACTCCGAACTCAATGCGATCACCGTCGTCGGCGTCGTCGATTCCAACGCCCCGGTCGTGATTCTGACCGACGCGAACATCATGTTCTTCTCAAGCGTCCTCCAATCGACCTGGTCGGTCGCCCAAGGAACGGCGGCGGGAAACTATGAAGTCATCGAAGGCAGAGATATTGCCGGCCCGGATGAAATTCTGATCGCAGGCGATGCGGACGCCGACATCGGCGATCAGATCGTGATCGGCGGCATCGCCTGTGAAATCGTCGGGAAATTCGATGAATCGTATCCTCAGTACGCAATCGTCGCCAACGAGATCGCCATAAACATCGCCGTCAATGCGACACTCGGAACCGCTACGCTTGGGACTTCACCGGTCCGGCTGCTTTTCTATGCCGAAGACGTTCCGGCCGCCGTGGCGGAAATCACCACCGCCGGTTTCGAGGCTACCGATGCCTACGGCGTCGCCCGCGCATCCTACGTGGCGGAAAGAAACGCATCGATCGCCGGTCGCGTTTCCACGATTCTCGTCACCCTGGGTGGCGTCGTGGTCTATATCTTCTTCATGACCAGGTCCTCCATGCTTGGCCGGATCAAGGAAGTCGGCATCTACCGCTCGATCGGCGCTACGAAAAACGACATCTACAAGATCTTCCTGTCGGAAATCATCGCGTTCACGACCGTCGGATCGCTGTCGGGGTATCTGTTCATGGCCTACGTTCTAAACGAGATTCAGAAGCTGTTCGGATCGATCGCGCCCATGTTCTATCTGCCGATTACGTTGTTTGTCCTCGGCATCGCCGTCATTTTCGCCATCAACATCATCTTCGGCATGATCCCGATTTTCACCCTGCTTCGGAAGACGCCAGCCGAAATCAACACGAAATACGATATTTGACGACCAGACCCCGGCGCGACGGGAATCAGAATTTTATCCTTGACATTCGCGCGGGTGTCATTGTATAATATTTTAGCGTGTGTCTGCACACGTGATTTCGTTGGGAGGACTCCAGCGCGGGTCCGCGAACCAAGGCACGAAATAATATAGGAGGTGTCATTCGTGGCAAGAGAAATCAAGACCGTCGTAAAACTGCAGATTCCCGGTGGTAAAGCCACCCCCGCTCCGCCGATCGGCCCCGCTTTGGGCCAGGCCGGCGTCAACATCCAGCAGTTTTGCCAGCAATTCAACGAACGTACCAAAGATCAGGTCGGAAACGTCATTCCGGTCGTGATCACCGTGTATGACGACCGGTCATTCATGTTCATCACCAAAACCCCACCGGCCAGCGACCTGCTCAAGAAAGCCTGCGGCATCCAAAAAGGCGCCGCGAATTCGAAGAAGGAAACCGTCGCGACGATCACCCGCGCCAAACTGCGCGAACTCGGAGCGATCAAGCTTCCCGATTTGAATGCCAACGACGTGGAAGCTGCAGCGAAGATCATTGAAGGAACGGCGAAGAACATGGGTATCGCCGTCTCCGACTGAGCGAGGGGTAGCTATCATGGCCAAAAAAGGAAAAAAATATCAGATCGCCCAGGCAAAAATCGATGCAAGCAAGAAATACGATGCCCTTGAAGCCGTCAATCTCGTCAAATCGATCGCCTTCGAAAAGTTCGACGCTACCGTCGAACTGGCGATGAACCTCAACCTTGACTCCCGCAAAGCCGAACAAAACCTGCGCGGCGCCCTCGTGCTCCCGCATGGAACCGGCAAGGAAAAAACCGTCCTCGTCTTCGCAAGAGGCGAGAAAGCCAAGGAAGCCCTCGCCGCCGGCGCCAACTATGTTGGTGACGACGAGCTGATCGCCAAGATCCAAGGCGGATGGTTTGAATTCGACGTCGTCATCGCGACGCCGGACATGATGGGCACGATCGGCAAGCTCGGCCGCGTCCTCGGTCCGAAAGGCTTGATGCCCAACCCGAAGACCGGCACCGTCACGATGGACGTCGCCAAAGCGGTCACTGATTCCAAGGGCGGCAAGATCACCTATCGCGTCGACAAGTTCGGCAACATCCAGGTGATCGTCGGCAAGGTGTCGTTCCAACCGGAGTTTCTGGTGGAAAACATCAAGGCCGTCACCGACCTGATCCAGAAGATCAAACCGTCGACCGTCAAAGGCATCTATCTCAAAAACGTCGCCATCTCTTCAACGATGGGTCCCGGCGTCCGCCTCGCCATTTAACGGCAAGTATTTCCAAAAGTCCATAGTTCGATCGAAGACAGCGGGGGCGAAAGCTTAATCATCCCGCCGAGACGAAGATGAAGAAACCCTGATTTCATTCCTCTTTTTCTCGCGAAAAGAGGAATTTCTTTTTCACCAAAGTCAACATAGGAGGTGTAACGATGTCCAGAGAACAAATCATCAGCGTCAAACAGGAAGAAGTCAACGCGCTCGTCGCGAAGATGAAGGACGCGAAAGCCGTCGTCGTCGCAGAATATCGCGGCCTGACCGTCCGCAAGATCGAAGATCTTCGCCGTTTGCTGCGTAAAGAAGGATGCGAACTCGTCGTCGCGAAGAACAACATCACGAAGCGCGCCGCCGATATCTGTGGTTTCGGTGCGATCGACGGTGACCTTCAGGGTCCCAACGGGATCGTCCTGGGCCGCAGGGAATCCGTTGCCGCCGCGAAGGTGCTGTATGACTTCGCCCGCAAAAACGTGAAGCTCGTCATCAAGTCCGGCGTAGTCGATGGCGACTACTACAACCCGGCGCAAGTCAAACAGATCGCCGCCCTGCCGTCGAAACTGGTCTTGCTTGCCATGCTTGCCAGTCAACTGTACGCGCCGCTCAAAGAGCTCGCCGTCGGACTCGACATGATCGCGAACCAAAAGCAATAACCGAACACCAAATCAAAAATAAAAAATCCATTGGAGGAAAGTAAAATGGCCAAAATCACTGCCAAAGATTTCATCGAATCATTGAAAGAAATGTCCATGCTCGAGATCAAGGAACTCATCGATGCCATGAAGACCGAATTCGGCGTCGATCCGTCCGCCGCGTCGGCCGCCCCGGCCGCCGTTGAAGCCCCGGTCGAAGAAGATCTCGGACCGAAGGAAGTCAACATCATCCTGACCGCCGTCGGCCCCAGCAAAGTCGCCGTCATCAAAGTCGTGCGCGAACTGACCGGCCTCGGACTCATCGATGCGAAGAACCTCGTCGATGCCGCCCCGAAAGCCATCAAGGAAAAAGTCAAAGAAGACGAAGCCAAGGAAATCGCGAAGAAACTTACGGACGCTGGAGCCACTGTCGAACTTAAGTAATCGCGACCGTCGTAACGCCGAACCTGAGAATATCTCAGGTTTTTGACGTTTTGAGGGGGTGTGGCGATGCCGCATTATTTCACCAAGGACAATGACCATTTGGAAAGCGAAAAGAAGACGATCTGGTTCGTCATCCACGAACGCGAGTTCAGGATGACGACGGACAAAGGCGTGTTCTCCAAATCCGGACTCGATTTCGGGACCCGGACGCTGTTGGAGACCGTCACGATTCCTGCAGGCGCCGAAGTCCTCGACCTCGGTTGCGGGTTCGGAGCCATCGGCGTGGTATGCGCCGTTCTTTTTGCCGCCCGCGTCACGATGACCGATGTCAACGAGCGCGCCGTCCTTCTGGCCAAAGCGAATGCCGAAGCGAACCACGTGGTGGCAACCGTCGTTTCCGGGGATGGATTGGAAAACGTTCCCGGACTTTTTGACGTCATTTTAACGAATCCGCCGATCCGGGCGGGCAAGGCCGTCCTCTACCGATTGTTCCGCGAAGCCGCGGATCATCTCTTGCCGGAAGGCCGCTTCATCCTCGTCATCAACCAAAAACAAGGTGCACCATCCGCGATCGCCGAACTTCAGACGATTTATAGAATCGTCGAAACAATCGGGAAAAAATCGGGGTATTGTGTGGTATCTTGTCGAAAATAATTGACTGCTTGACAATAGTGTGATAAAATTTTTAAATGCGAAAGAATGCGCATTTTTGCATTTTCTGGCATTTTAAGGGCTCGTCTCCAGCGTTACTCATGCAACAAATCGGGGTGATTTTGTGGATTATAAGACTGTAAAATACGGAAAGATTAGAGAAAGACGAAATTATTCGCGCGTCAAATCGAATGTTGAACTGCCGGATCTCATTGAAGTTCAGACTTCTTCCTTCGATTGGTTCGTCCAAACCGGACTGCACGAATTGTTCACGGACATCTCACCGATTACCAACTTCACCGAAAACCTGGAACTTTATTTTGGGGATCACGAGCTCGGCGAACCCAAGTATACCGTTCTCGAATGCAAAGAAAAAGACGTCACTTACTCCCGCCCGCTCCGCGTCACCGTCCGCCTGCTCAACAAAGAGGCCGTCGACAAGGACACCGGCGAAGTCAGCATCAAGGAACAGAAAATATTCATGGGTGACATCCCCGTCATGAGTCCAGTCGGAACCTTCATCATCAACGGGTCCGAACGCGTCATCGTTTCCCAGATTGTTCGATCTTCCGGCGTTTTTTTCTCCGAAGAAGTCGACAAAAAAACAGGAAGAAGAAAATATCTCGGCCAAGTCATCCCGACCCGGGGCGCCTGGCTGGAATTTGAAATCGGCAAACAGGATACGCTGTTCGCCAAAATCGACCGCTCGAAGAAAATCCCGCTGACGACGATGATCAAGGCACTCGGATTCTCTTCGCGTTCCCAGATCGAAGATCTGTTCGGCGAGAGCGAACTGCTCGCCAACACGATCGAAAAAGACATCACCGCCACTTCCGAAGACGCGATGAAGGAAGTCTATTCCAAAATCCGTCAGGGCGAAACCGCGACCATCGAAGGCGCCCGTTCGTTCTTCGTTTCGCGTCTCTATGACGAAAAACGATACGACCTCGCCGAGGTCGGCCGCTTCAAGATCAACCAGAAACTCGACGTTCTGACCCGGATCCGCCAACTGCTCGAACAGGGCGTTGAAATCCGGCTCGGCCAAGACATCATCGATCCCGTCACCGGCGAGGTCGTTTTCGACGTTGATACGCCGATCACGGAAAAAGTACTTGCCAAGATCAATGCCAACCGGCCGTTCATCACGAAGCGCGTCGTTTTCGATGATTCACTCGAAGCGGAACTCAAAATCCATCTCGACCGCGAAGCCCGCATGGAACTGGCCGCTGAGAACGTCAACGAGGATTTCATCAAGGAAGTCGTCAAGGATTGCTATATCGAATCGATCCTCGTCCGCGTCGGCGCCAATGGCGAAGTCCGGACCGTCAAGGTCATCGGCAACAATTCGTTTGAAAACCGCCTCCACATCACGACGTCGGACATCATCGCGTCGATTTCGTACTATCTCAATCTGTTCGATCACATTGGTTCGCTCGATGACATCGACCACCTCGGCAACCGCCGGCTGCGCCTGATCGGCGAATTGCTCAAAAACCAGTTCCGCATCGGTCTTGCGAAAATGGAAAAGAACGTCAAGGACCGCATGTCGACCAAGGAATCCAAGGAAATGACGCCGCAGA
>CAZFHR010000073.1:0-6417 GCA_964519115.1 uncultured Candidatus Izemoplasmatales bacterium | reverse complement strand
TCGTCGGCGTGCCGCTGTTTTCCCTGTTGGCAAATAACCGCAATTTCATGCATCTGATCGACCCCGGAAGCACCAACGCTATCAACGGGGACGGCGAATGACGGCCCGTCCGCGGCCGTTTTTCTTATGAAATGCCACGTTTCTTCATGGCGGAAGGGAGGATCTTCACGATGAAAAAACCTTATCTCGAATCCTTACCGGCCCAGCGGATTCATCCGACGGGGATTTTCCTCGACCTGCTGAAAAAACAGGCATCGGGACTCACAGGCCATCTGCCGGAAGTGTTTCCTGACGTTTCTGACGCCTCCGCCTGGCTTGGCGGCGACGGTGAAAGCTGGGAACGCGGTCCGTACTATCTTGACGGCCTTGTCCCGCTGGCGTTCCTGCTCGGTGATGAATTCCTCCTGGCGCGGGTTGAAATATGGATTTCCGCCATCCTTTCGTCACAGCGCGAGGACGGTTTTTTCGGCCCTGCCAGCAATGATGACTGGTGGCCGCGGTTCGTTGCGGTCAAGGCGGTCGCAGCCTATCAGGAGGCGACCGGTTCGGCCCAGGCCTTGCGTTTCCTGATCCGCTTCTGCGATCACATGAGCGCCAATATCGAGACCAGACCACCCGAATTCTGGGGATATGCCCGCGGCCTGGAGGCTTTTCCCGCTGTGCTGCTCGTGTGGGAGAAAACCGGCGATGACGCCTATCTCGGGCTTTTACGCCGACTGGAAAAACTGACCTATGACTGGAACGGCTTTTTCCATGCCTTTCCTTATCCGAAACCGACGTCGGTCTATCTGAACCGGACGTTCTTCCTGGCGGCCAAACCGGTGCTTTCCTTTCTGGATCACTTACGGAAAAGGCAGAAAGTGATGAAGCCGCGCAGTCTGCAAACGATTCAGAAGGCCAATCGGAAACGATCCGTCGGCATCTATCTCACCACCCATGGCGTGAATCTGGCGATGGCCGTCAAGTATCCCGTCTATTCCGGATTCCTCCGTGGCGATGCCCGGGCGGAGGATCTTCTGAGCGCGGTCGACACCTTGCTCCGCTACCACGGCACTGCCGTCGGGGTATTCTCTTCGGATGAACATTTGAATGGTCCGTCGCCCGACAAGGGAATCGAACTCTGCACGGTCGTCGAACTGATGTACTCACTTGAGGAAACCCTGCGGCTTACGGGTGATCCGATCGTCGCCGACCGCCTCGAATTTCTGGCCCAGAACGCGCTGCCGGCAATGTTCACACCCGATCTGTGCGCCCATCAGTACCTCCAGCAGACCAACCAGCCCCTGGCAACGGTGAAGCACCGACCGTTTTATGACGCCGGCCCGCGGGCGACTACCTTTGGCGTCGCCCCCAATTACGGCTGTTGCGCCGTCAACATGCATCAGGGGTTTCCGAAATACGTCCAGGCCGCTGTGATGACCGACGGCGATGCGGCCATCGTCTTCCTTTTCGTCGCCGGAACCTATGACATCCCCTTTGCGGACGGAAACGTCGTCATCGAAATCGTGACGGGTTATCCTTTTGAAGATGAAATGACGCTGAAGGTCGTCGCAGTAACGGCCCCATCACCCAAGTCGCTTCGGATCCGGCGGCCGTATCAGGCACCGATGACCCTCGATGGAACCGCGGTTCCCGGCACGGAATCGATCATCCTGACAATGGCAATGACAGCAGGAGACGCATTTTCGCTGCGGATCGATTTTCCGATCGCGACCCTCCACAACGTCGACGGGACGGCCAGCATCCGCCGCGGCGGCCTGTTATTCTCCCGGAAACTGATGGCAAAGGAGATCGAACTCGGTGGAACGCCGCCGTTCCACGACCGCGAGTTCACATCACGCGACCGGATCCGTTATGCTTTGGTCCTCCAGAACGGTCAGGTCGGCAATCCCGTCGTTCACCATCCTGAAATTCCGGAATCGGATTTTTACCGCAATCCAATGACGATCGCCGTCACCGCGGTCATCCAGGCGACAGGAGAACGGGTCGTCCTGCCGCTTGTTCCCTACGCGACGGCACCACTCCGGATCACGCACTTCCCGATCTATCGTCACGGCAAAACAGAACCATCGACCAATGCTGAACACAGGAAACAGAAGGAGAAGACATGATGAAGAAACGCACTTTGGGAAGCCGCATCTGGATTTCGCTTTTGATGTTTGGCCTGTTTGGCCAGTTGGCCTGGGTCGTTGAAAACATGTATTTCAACGTCTTTCTCTACGGTATATCGGGGAATTCGACGCATATCGCCGCGATGGTCGCTGCGAGCGCCGCCACGGCGACGCTGACGACCCTCGTGATGGGCGCGCTTTCCGACAGAGTCGGCAAGCGGAAGGCCTTCATCTGCATCGGCTACATTCTGTGGGGCCTGTCGACGATCGCGTTTGGCTTCATTTCGACCGACGCCGTTGCGGCGGCCTTTCCTTCGGCCGATGCGATTCTCGTCGCGGCAATCATCATCATCATCCTTGACTGTGTGATGACGTTTTTCGGGTCGACGGCCAACGATGGCGCCTTCAACGCCTGGGTGACCGACATCACGGATTCCGATGACCGCGGCAAGGTCGACGGTATTCTGGCGCTTTTACCGCTTTTCGCGCTCCTGATCATCTTCGGCGGATTCGACGGATTCACCAAGAGCGGCAACTGGCCGATGTTCTTCTTCCTGCTCGGCGGCATCGTTTCCCTGGGCGGCATCGTCGGCATCTTCCTGATCAAGGATCCGAAAATGGAACGTTCGTCATCGAATTACTGGAAAAACGTTGCCAATGGCTTCCTGCCGGCGACGATCCGACGGCATCCGTCCTTTTACCTTTCCCTGGTTACGCTCGCCGTTTTTTGTACCGCGACGCAGATCTACATGCCCTATTTCATCATCTATATCCAGCAGTATCTGGGGATCGATGCCTATGCGGTCCTGCTCGGAATCGTCATCTTCGCGGCGTCGGTCGCGGCCGGACTCGTCACGCGCAAAGCCGACGCGAAGAACCGGAACAAATTCTTTTTTCCCGCCCTCGGCGTCATGGCCGTCGGCCTCGCCCTGTTGTTTCTCTTCAAGAACGCCATCTGGGTCGGCGTCGCCGGCTTCGTCATGATGGCCGGCAATCTCGTCTTCACCGGCGTTCTCAACGCGAAGATCCGCGACCATACGCCGGCCGGTCAGGCCGGTCAGTTTCAAGGCATCCGGATGATCTTCTTCGTTCTGATTCCGATGGTCATCGGTCCGTTCATCGGGTCTTCGGTGATCAAGGAATCCGGATTGACCTATGAGGAATTCGGACGGATCTTCGATGTGCCGACGCCGGAAATCTTCCTTGCGGCGGCGATCGTCTGCGTCCTCACGCTGGTGCCGCTGTTCTTCACGTTCCGTTCCGAAAAGAAAACGGCCGCTGGCGGCCAAACCGCGTAAGAAAAACCGTCGAGGGATATCCCTTCGACGGTTTTTCATGATCCGGATTGTTCCATCGGGTTGATTTTTGACTACAAATTATATACAATATTTATAAATCTATCTTTCGCGAGCGCTTTCTGCCGCGCTGTCACGCGTTCACGCTAGGATCTGATACCGATAAGCCCTGCCGGTTTTGCCGGCGAGTGCGAGAATGCCGATTTCACGCAGGAACATTGCCGCCCGGCCGGCATCGGTCCGGTTCATTTTCAAAACCTGTGCGAGTTCTTTGACCGTGAAGCCATCGGGAAGTCCTGCGGGCAGCAGACTCCGGAAATCGTCGCGGGAACGAAACGTCAGGGTTTCCGGGACGCCCTGCGGATAGAGATCGATCCGGCCCGTCTTTTTACCGACCGGCGCCGCCGAAGCCGTCCGGTATTCTGCCGCATCGAAGACGAGGACGAGGAAATCGAGACCGGAACGGCCGACGAGCCCCTTGAATCCTGACAGTTCGGAAAGCAGCGATGCCGGGGTTCTTTTCCGGGGTGATACGTGGCCTCTGCCGATTGTGCCGTCGCTACCGATCGCATAGACCGTTTTCCGGCGCACGACCGGATAGACGACCGTCACCGGATGAAAGGCGAGCAGAAATTCGACTTTCTTCGCGATCGCATAGAACGACCGCGTCTGGATTTCATAGATATGATCATCGGTGAACACGTCGGCGATCCGCCCGTTCACCCGGAACTCGTGGCAGGAAGGATCGGGACAAAGCCAGTATTTGATCGCCCGGTGGACGGTCTGCTCCATCTCGGTGCCGATGCTCTGACGGATGAAACCGTCACGGGATAGCCAGTCTTTGATTTCATCGAAGGATTTCATGTCTTCACCGCCCAAGATTATTGTATCACGAAGGATACCGCGGCGGGCGGAAAATTTCGCTTGCGGTCCGGGAGGTCATCCATGCATCTCAAATCGGGCGTCGTCGTCGTCCGCGACGCGACGGAAATGGACGCGCACCTGCTTGCCAGCTGGTGGTCGTCGGGAAAAGTCATGGAGCATGCGGGTTTTCCGGATGGCATCCCTACCGATCCCATCAAGCTCGGCGCCGAACTGCGGGCGGAATCCGAACTCATCCAACCCCTGCGGCGGCGTCTGATCATCGAATTCGGGGCAGCCCCGATCGGCGAGATGAGTTACCGGATCGAGGCCAGGGTCGCTGAAATCGGCATCAAGATCTGTGATTTTTCATATCATGGCATGGGTATCGGTCCACTGGCGCTGACCCTGCTCATCGAATATCTTTTCGAACAGCGGAACATGGAAAAGATCGTCCTCGACACGATGATCGAAAACGTCCGTGCCCAGCATGTCTATGAACGGCTCGGCTTCGTCCGCCTTGGCGTCAACAAGGATTGCTGGACTGACCAGAAAGGCCGGAAACGGACATCAATCGACTACGAACTGGCCAAGGCGGGTTTCCGTCCGGCCAGCAGGCCAAAAAACGTTTGACCGCACCCTGTCGGAAACACGGACCGCGAAAAACGGATCCGGAGGAGGCGTTATCATGAACATCGACATCATTGAGAAAGACGCGTTTTTCGTGATCGGATATGACGATTCCGGGCCGATCGAGACGGCCAAGGACTGGATCATGCCCTTATGGGAACAGTTCAACGCTGATTTCGCCAAGCTCGCACCCATCGCCAAGAAAGACGCCCACGGTCGCTATCTCGTCTGGGGGGCAATGACCGATGTCGGTCAGGATTTCCATCCCTGGACCGACGAGGGCAGGTACATGGCCGGTGTCGAGTCCGACCGGTACATGGACGCCGAAGGATTCGCCGTCTGGCGCATTCCCGCGTTCCGCTATCTGCGTGCCGAAGCGACGCTTGCGACCTATGCGGACGTCTATCGCGAGGTCCTGGGGACGCTGTTCCCGAACAATGGCTGGGAACTGGTCGGTGCGGTTCAGGAATTCTACCGGAAAGATCAGCTGTATTTGTTTTTTCCCATCGAACGCCTCTAGCAATTTCGGCCCGATGTGATATAATGATGCGTTCCGCGTCTTGCGGAACCGGGAGAAAAAAATGAAAAGAATCGTCATCGCCCTCGGGGGCAACGCCCTCGGAAACCACGCCGCCGAACAGTCCGAACTCGTCCGTCAGACGGTCAAACCGATCGCCGAACTGATCGCCCGCGGCCACCAGGTCATCGTCACCCACGGCAACGGGCCGCAGGTCGGCATGATCAACCTCGCCTTTGAAGCCGCCGCCAAATCGGGTTCGCTCAGCCACGCCATGCCATTCCCCGAATGCGGTGCGATGAGTCAGGGTTACATCGGCTACCATCTGCAAAACGCCCTCAACCGGGAGCTCGCCGACCGCGGCATCGCCAAACGCGCCGTCACCGTCGTGACCCAGGTCGAGGTCGACCCCGCCGATCCGGCGTTTGACAATCCCTCCAAACCGATCGGTGTATTCTACAATCGGGAAACGGCGGAAAGAATCGCCGCCGCCACCGGATACGTCATGAAAGAAGACGCCGGCCGCGGATATCGCCGCGTCGTCGCCAGCCCGAAGCCGAAGGGCGTCGTCGAACTGCCGATGATCGAGACCCTCGTCGATGCCGGCTATGTCGTCGTCACCGTCGGCGGCGGCGGCATCCCGGTCGTCCGGGACGGGAATGGCTATGCCGGCGTCCCCGCCGTCATCGACAAGGATTTTGCGAGCCAGACGCTCGCCGATCTGCTTGACGCCGATCTGCTGTTCATCCTCACCGCGGTCGACCGCGTATCGCTTCGCTTCGGCAAGCCTGACCAGATCGATCTCGATCATCTGAGCGTGGCCGAAGCCAAGGACTTCATCGCCCAGGGTCATTTCGCCCGCGGATCGATGCTCCCCAAAGTCGAAGCCGCCGTCCAGTTCGCCGAGAAGAAGGCGGGTCGGGTCGCCGTCATCTGCGCCCTTGAAAAAGCGGCTTTGGCCATCGACGGGAAATCGGGCACGCGCGTTGAACTTTGACGCGCG
>CAZFHR010000072.1:0-6459 GCA_964519115.1 uncultured Candidatus Izemoplasmatales bacterium | reverse complement strand
CGACATCTCCACCGAGTTCTCCGTCTCGCAGCTCCTGCGGGGGCGCAACAAGGGCAAATGGCTCGCCGTCTTCACCTACGACACCAACACACCCTACGTCTGCGCCGCCCTCGGCGACTCGCCGGTCGGGCCGTTTGCGCAGGTGGACATCGTCTATAAGGCACCCGAACTCGAAATCTACCAGAGCACGACCTACACCTACAACGCCAAGGCGCATCCGCAGATGTCCGAAAGCGACAATGTACTGGTCTCCTACAACACGAACACCTATTCATTTGATCATAACCGGGCGAATTGCGACGTTTACGAACCGCGCTTCATCCGCCTGAAGGAAATCTGACCATCGTCAGGAGAGAGGAGGCGGCCGGATGGCGAACGCCATAAAATACAAATCGAAGAAGAAGCGGAAGCTGATCGTCCACATCATTCTCCATTTCGTGCTGTTTCTGTGCTCGCTCGTCTTCGTCTTTCCGTTTCTGTGGATGTTATTCACCGCGCTCAAGACGCCGGCGGAACTACTCCGGGGCATTCAGCAGTTCTTCCCCGCCGACCCGCAATGGAACAACTTCCTGCGCGCCGTCCAGAGCATTCCTTTCTTCATGTATCTGAAGAACTCGCTCATCGTCGTCGTCCTCGTCGTGATGGGAACCGTCTTCAGCGCCACCACTGCGGCCTACGCGTTTGCGAAGCTACGGTGGAAAGGCCGCGACAAGTGGTTCATCGTCATGCTCGCGACGATGATGCTGCCGATCCAGGTCATCCTGATTCCGACCTACATCATGTACGCCAAGATCGGCTGGCTCGGCACCCGGCTGCCGCTCATCGTCCCCGCCTTCTTCGGCGGCGGCTCGGCGTTCTACATCTTCCTGCTCCGGCAATTCTTCAAAGGCATCCCGCGCGAACTGTCCGAAAGTGCCTTCATCGACGGCGCGAACCACTGGCAGATCTTCGTCAAGATCATGCTGCCGCTGTCGAAACCGGCCGTCATTACCGTCGCGCTGTTCACGTTCATGGGGGCGTGGAATGATTATTTCGGGCCCTTGATCTTCTTAAGCAACCCCGAACACTGGACCCTCGCCCTGGGGCTCCGCGCTTTTCAGACGCAATACGGAGGGCAGTACAACCTGTTGATGGCGGCTTCGATCCTGATCATGCTGCCGACCCTCATCCTGTTCTTTTTCGCACAGAAGACGTTCATTGAAGGCATCAAGTTCACCGGCATCAAAGGTTAGGAGGAGAATGATGAAAAAACTTACCGCATTCCTGCTGGCGGCGATCGCCTGCTTCTCGCTTATTGCCTGCCAGCCCGCAGAAAACGAACGGATCACGATCGATTTCTGGCACATGGCCCCCGTCGGCACCGCCGCGTTCGCACCGACGAAGGCGATCATCACCGCGTTCAACGAATCGCAGGATCTCTACACCGTCAAGGGTACCGGCTTCTCATTCTGGGACTACTGGGACAAGATCAACATCGCCGTCAGTTCCCAGACGGCGCCCGACCTTGGCCTCTCGACCCTCGATGACGTCGCGTCACGCGCCGAGGAAGGCGTTCTGTACAACCTTTCCGAGCTGTTGGCGGCCGATCCGACCGGATTTGACGTCAACCAGTTTTACACGAACCAGCTGGAATTCGCCACCTATGACGGCGACCTTTACGCCCTGCCGTTCACGGCGACCACCCGCGTCCTGTATTACAACCTCGACATGTTCGCTGCCGTCGGGCTCACCGCCGCCGACATCCCGACGACCTGGACCGAACTCTATGACGTCGCCAAGCAGCTCGACATCGTCGATGACGGCGTCATCCAGCAGCTGGGATTTGATCCCACCTACGGCAACGCCACCTATCACGGCTGGCTCTGGGAAGCCGGGCTCGATTTCTTCGATACCGCGGGCAACCCGACCCTCAATACCCAGGCCCATCTCGACATCCTCAACTGGATCAAGGATTTCAACTCCGAATACACCCGCAACCAGCTCGTCGCCTTCGGTGATGCGAACACGATGCTTGGCATCAATCCGTTCGCTTCCGGCCGCGTCGCGATGATGGTCGAGACCGACGGACTCTATCAGACGATCCGCGAAGCCGACGTCGATTTCGAATACGGGGTCACGACGATTCCGATTCCCGACGAGAACGGTGTCCGCGTCAACTGGGGCAGCGGCTTCTCAATCGAACTCTACGACAACAACGACGGCAATACCGCCGCCCGTCAGGGTGCCTGGGAATTCCTCAAGTACATCATGAGCGAAGAAGTCCAGATCGAACTGGCGACGATCAACGGCTGGCTGATGGCGCACAAGGGTGCGATGGCCACTGTCGCGGCCGACGACCCGATCACCGCCCGGCTCGTCGAGGAAGTCGAATATGCCCGGGACAAAATCTACATCCCGTACGCTCCGTCCTGGCACGGCAACGACTGGCAGCCGTACTACACGCAGTTCCTCGCCGGCGAAATCACCGCCGAACAGTGCCTGCAGAATGCCCGCAACAATTACCTGCAGAAACAGGAGAATTACAACGCCACCCATTAGGAGGTGCTCGCCATGGCCAAAGCCATCACGGTCAAGCAACTGAAACGACAGGAAAATACCGCCGGATATCTGTTTGCCTCCCCGTGGCTGATCGGCCTGATCGTGCTGGGCATTTTCCCGATTCTGATGTCGCTTTACATCAGTTTCACGAACTACAACATGATATCGACGATGCGCTTCATCGGCTTTGAGAACTACCGGATTTTGTTTACGAACGACAATCTGTTCTGGAAGAGCCTTGGCAACACCGTCTATCACGTCGCCATCGCCGTGCCGCTGTCGATCGTCGTCGGCCTCGCGCTCGCCTTCCTCCTCAACAACAAGGTGAAGGGCATGAGCATCTACCGGACGTTGTTCTATCTGCCCAACG
Organism: uncultured Candidatus Izemoplasmatales bacterium; assembly: GCA_964519115.1. GTDB lineage: Bacteria > Bacillota_I > Bacilli_A > Izemoplasmatales > Hujiaoplasmataceae > UBA12489. The sequence continues at coordinate 3,551 of CAZFHR010000072.1, read as the reverse complement.
TCGTTTCCGTCGTCGCGATGACGCTGCTCTGGATGTGGCTGTTCCAGCCGAACTTCGGTCTCATCAACCAGATCCTCAAACCGCTCTACGACCTTTTCGGGATGGAACCGATCGGCTGGTATCTTGACCAGAATTTGTCGAAGATCACGCTCATCCTGATGGGGCTGTGGACGTCGGGGGGATCGATGGTCATCTATTTGGCACAGATGCAGGACATTCCGACGACGCTCTATGAATCGGCGGAGATTGACGGAGCCGGCTGGTGGCAGAAGACGATCCACATCACCCTGCCGCTGATGACGCCGTCGATCTACTTCAACTTCATCATGGGCCTCATCGGCGGCTTCCAGGTCTTCACGATGGCCTATATCATGACTTCCGGCGGCCCTTCGCGGTCGACGTACTACTACGCGTATTATCTGTTTGACAAAATGATGGCCGACAATGCGATGGGCATGGCCAGCGCGATGGCGTGGATCCTCCTCATCATCGTCCTCATCGTCACGATCCTGGCATTACGCCTCAACAAGTATGTTTTCTACTTGGGCGAAGAATCATAAAAACACCGATCTTATCGGGAGAAAAAGGAGAAGAAAATGAAAAAGAAGTTATTGGCAGTAGTATTTGCACTCCTCGCTGTGTTCGCTCTCACCGGTTGCTGGTACGGCGAAATCGGCGTCGAAACCGTTTTTGACGGCAAAGACGGCGGCGGCACGAGAACCTTCATTCTCGATGTCATGGACGACAGCCTGTCCGCCACACCGATCATCAACCCGGACGATCCGGACCAAACCGAAGGCAAGGGCGCCGTCATCAACTCGACCCACATCGACGGCGGCGTGGCCGCCATCCAGACGTGGCTTGACGAGAACGCACCCGCCTTCATCACGGTCGCAGCGATGCGGACCGAAGGCTACCATCGTTACTTCACCCTGAGTTTCACGTTCGATGACTTCGACGATTTCCTTGCGAAGTATGCACAGCTCGTCGACCTGTCGCCGACCACCGCCTGGACCGATTTCTACGCGGCGGAAAAACCGACCTGGACCTGCGAAGGCTCGACCTGCACGTTCACCGAAACGAAGGACACGCTTCAGGCTTCGATCGACTGGGCGATCGCCGGCATCTATGATGACATCTATCTGGAAGCCGATCTCGCCGGATGGGTAACGAAAGATGACATCTCCGTCCTCGCCAACTACAAGGTCACCATTGGCGAAACGGTCTATACCGAACTGCAGCACTTCGATCCCGCCGCTGTCGACGGCGCCGGCACCGGCGCGATGGTCTATGTCGAAAGCACTTCTTTCTCGGTCGCGGGTGATTACCCGATGAGCGGCTGGGTTCTGGGCGGCATCATCGGCGGCATCGTTCTCGTCGCCGGAGCGGTCGTCGTCTTCGTGTTTCTCAAGAAGAAACCCGTCTAACCCATTGCACTGAAACGTTGCGGCAGGAGGAAATCGATGGAACGATATCGGCTGAAGGATTTTTTCAAAGACGCCACGGATATGGTTTTCGTCGGTTTCCTCTTTTCCGCGACGGTCGTTCTCGGGGCGTTCGTCACCTTTGGTGCGGCGTTCAAGGCGCTCTTCGCGGTGACGTTTAGGATCATGGAAGGCAAGAAGGCAACGCGGATCTTCCACGACTTCTTCACCGCCTTCCGGGATAGTTTCTGGTTTTCCACGCTCGCGTGGCTGGTTTCGGCCGGTCTGGGCGCGGTTCTGTATTTTGGCATCCGCTATGCGATGGCCGCGGGTCTCTGGATCGTCGCGGCTTCCGCGGTCGTCACCGCGGTCCTCCTCATCACCTATCTCCTCTATCTGTTTCCGATGCTGGCCGCTTTTACGACCGACAAGCCGGGGACGATGCTTAAAAATGCGTTTCTGATGGCCGCCGGCCATCCGTTTTCCTCATTGCTTCTTCTCGGCGGGATGGCCGTGGCCGTCCTGCTTTTCGAACTGTGGTATGGGACCGTGCTTGTTTCCCCCGCAATCGTCGCGGCGGTCAACGGTTTCCATCTGCGAAAACTGTTCGGTCCGCATCTGGCGGCCCTGACGCCGCCGGAAACGGAAGCAAAAGATTGATGGGCGTTTTGCGCTCCAGGGAGTGATGTTATGTTCTGGCAATGGTTTTTCGGCATTCTGGCGGGCGTCGCCGTCGTGGCGGCGGCCGTGTTTTTCAGTTACCGCCATGGCTTCAAGGCCGGTCATGGCCGCGGCGCGGATGATTTTCTCGCCATGATCCTCGCCGGCGGCTACGAGATGAAGGTCCAGGCGTTCCGACGTCTGAACGCCCACGCCATTCCGGGGGGCATCGCCTTCGTCGGCGACTCGATCACCCAGGATTTCCCGGTCGGCGAGTATTTCGCCGGTAAAACAGTCTATAATCGCGGCATCGGCGGCGACACGTCCGCAGGGCTGCTGCGTCGGCTCGACGAAAGCGTCTTCGCGCTCGTCCCGAAGCAGGTCGTTTTGCTCATCGGCACGAACGATCTGGCGCTTCTAGCCACGACGCCGGGAGAAATCGCGGCCCGCATCCAGGAAGCAATCGGGAAGATCAAGGCGAAATTGCCGAAGGTCGGCATCCTTCTCCTGGGGATTCTTCCGGTCAACGCATTGATCAGTCCGCAGACCGTCAATCCCCGGAAGAACGAGGACATCCGTACCGTCAATGCATTGCTTGCGAGTACATCCGACGTCATCTTCATCGATCTCTTTGACGAAATGGCGGACGCTGCCGGCAACCTGAAACCGGAACTGACGATCGAAGGCCTGCACATCAACCAGGCGGGCTACGAATTGATATCCGCCCGACTCCGCGATCACATCGGCTGAAAACGAAAACGACTACGAACAAGAACGGATGGCGACCTTGGCGATCCGGAAATCAGAACGGATGCGGGAAATCGGATCCGTTTTTTCGTATTTTTGCATTTGATTATGGTTCTTTTGTGTGGTTTTTGTTATAATCATATCGATCTGGTAACGGACAGGGAGGGATAGCATGGATTTTTTTGAAGAATATTTCACCGGGTATTTCGAACGGACGCCGGAAGGATTCATGTCCTGGCAGCATCTGACATCGGTCACGATCGCCGTGATCATCGCCGTCACGCTTGCCATATGGTTGAGCAGAAAGAACCGGAAACGCGACTTTATGGCCAAACTCAAGGTCGTGAAAGTGGCGGCGATCCTGATCGACGGCTTCGAACTGACGAAGCTCATCCTTTTCGCCGCCATGGAGGGAAACCTGAGGGTCTTACTCAGTTATCTGCCCCTGTTTCTCTGCAGCATTCCGCTGATCGTCCTGCCGGTGGCGGCGTTTTCCCGCGGCCGGGTCCAGAAGGCCAGCCTCGACTTCATGGTGCTTTTCGGCATGATCGCGGCAGTGCTCGGAACCTACATGGCCGCCAACATCTATTCAGTATTCCCGGTTCTGCATTTCCAGCCGGTCGTCAGTCTCATCACCCACATGATTTCGGGCTTTGCCGGACTGTATATCCTGTTGTCGGGACTCGCCACGTTCGAAAAGAAGAACAGCGGCATCACGAT
>CAZFHR010000071.1:241-6619 GCA_964519115.1 uncultured Candidatus Izemoplasmatales bacterium | reverse complement strand
ATATCGGAATAATTGTGCTTTCCATTTGTATGTATTTCTATATATCTGAAATGCTGAATAAGGATGAATACTATAGTTTGTATTCAATAATATTGATAATATTTATTTTATCAATATTTCAATTTAAAGCAAACATTAGTATCAGCGATATTAAGATAATCCGCTACACCGGCTTTAGGAGATTTGGCTTCATGGAGATAAGATTTGATGAAATTAAAAAAATAGAGTTACATAAACCATTTACTAAACTTTTTATACACACTAAAGACAATAGATTTATGACTTTTTCTGGATATTTCAAAGATTTCAAGATGATTGGAATTAGTATTTTTAAATATATAAATGAGAAACATCTAGATGTTGAATTTGATGAGAAGTTTATTAATTATTTTCTTAAATAATGTAAATAAAAGTTTATCTTTTTGGCTGTGTTCAAGAAAAAGATTGATAGGGCTACTTCATCATTGAAAGGAACGGAAAACTTTGGAATAATCAAAGCGCCAAAAGAAGACAAATGACGAAAATCATCCTTGGACTGGTATGGTTTTTAATTAGTGGGTCCGATATGATATCATATTGGTACAATCTGAAGAAATGAGAAACCATACAAAGTAGATATTGGTTGAAAGCAACTTGCTAATATCATATAGATAAACTTGTCATTCTTCGTTGGAAATCATGATAAACATACGAATGACAAGACATCTGCATATAAAGATGTTTGTTTGTTGAATAAATGGCTAAATACCTCTAAATCTGGCCATTTAGAGCGAATCAACATCTTTTGTTTTTACTGAATTATCACTGATGTAAGGGTCACAACATCATCCAGCAGCTGTTCTGGACGATTTTGTGGCCCTTTTTTGTATATTCAGTTTATTTTGTGAATGACGGGGGTTGAGGCGGAATGACGCGGGGGTTAGATTTCGATGTTGAAATATAGGAAATAACTATTCTTCCGTAAAATATAGACAAATGAATGAACAGCATATATAATCCGTTGAGAAAGTACAGAAAAATGGTACCAGTTCAAAACGTGGCGACTGACCTAAATCTTTATCGGTTGATCGGATTCCCTGTAAAGAATACAAAAGGACAGACCTGGGGTTATACCTGGTTCTGTCCTTTACATAACTATTTCAAGAACGGGACTGTTCGAAAGCCACTTTTCAATCTTCCATATTAATTCGAGCCCATCTTACTATAAGGATGACACATCAGAGTAAGCGAGCTTCTCCCAGATGCATTCCTATTTCGATTCTGGGGCGGTAATTTGGTAGTGACGGTATTTTTTATGGATATCCCGGACGATACGATTCGTCTTGTGGCGGTTTTCGGCCTTCAAAGGTGCCGTGACCCGCCGGTAGGAAACCTGATGCATCGCCGTCTTGACGTAGCGGCCGTTGGCTTTCAGGAACTTGGCGAAATCTTCGGCGATTTCGGAAGTGAACTGGTGATGGGAGCGAAGTGCCTGCAGGTATTCGTCGGTCAGCTGGGCGATTGTCTTCTGGAGTTTGTCGGAATCGGTGCCGACCTGCTGGAGGTATGAGGATTCAAGCGTCACGCCACGGGTTTTCAGCTGCGCCCGGGCAAAGTCGGTCTTGACCGCAAGTTCGGCGTGGGCGGTTTTCGCTTCGGCGACGACGGCGGCGTCATCGGCATCGAAGACGGCCATCGCCGCCTGATGTTCCTGTTCGATGGCGACCAGGCCGGTCCGGTAGACGGCTTCGGAGCGTTCGCGGGAAGCCATGATCGCATCGACCAGCTCCAGATACTGGACCTTGTCATAGCCTTCCGTCTGTTTGAAGAAGACTTCGCGGTACTGGTTGAGAAGCGGCTCCATCCGCTCGTCAAGTTGTGCCTCGGCGAGTTTCAGTTCGTAATGGCGACGTTCCTCGATGGAAGCGAGCATGTCGTAAAAGACCGGATCCATGACGTCGACAGCGGCTTCGAGATACGGTTTGAGCGTTTCGTAACGGGCCTTTGCAAATTCGTAAAGCGCGGTGAATTCGTCGATCGTCGCTTCGCGGAGTTTCTCCGCGTCCTTGACAGCGAGTTCGAAGTAATCGTCAAGCCGCGCCAGTTCGCGCATCGCCTTGGCGATCGTCTGGTCATCGGAGAGCGAAGCGACGAGCGTATTGACGCGATTGTCGCGCAGTTTCCGCTGCTTGTCGAGTTCGCCCTGGACGGATTTCTTCCGTTTCGGATCGGTCGTCTGTTCAAGGTGCTGGGCTTCGGTGTACAACCGGGCCTGATAGTCGTCCTCGGCGAGGCGGATTTCCTTTTCGTAGCGCAGTTTGACGTTGTCGATCGCCTCGCGATGGTAGCGGCGTTCGTCTTCGACGGTATCGGCGAGGGCCTTGAGGCGCAGCCGGAATTCGCTGTCGGCGAATTCGAGCTGTTCCTGGGCGAACCGCATCTGGTTCATGTAGGTCGTCAGGATGAATTCGTTGTTGATCTTGTTTTCTTCGCCGATCCGCGATTTTTGCTGGACGAGGTAGGCGAGTTCGTTCTGGTAGCTGGTCTGAAAATGGAGCGCCTTCATCTCATAATGCTTGAGCAGCAATTCGATTTCCGATTTGGCCTCCACGACATAGATTTCATGCGTTTCGCCCTGACGCGTGCGTTTGATCAGTTCATCAAAGACGATCGAAAGCCACATCCGGTCGGTATTGAGGGAATCGATGAGGTAGGACAGATGGACGTTGACGGCGCGCTCGAGGCGGGCGATCGACCCGCGCTCGCGGGCAATAGCGATCCGCAGGCGCCGCTCGTTTTCGCGGGTCTCGATTACGAAATCGTTGATGTCGGCAATCTTCTGGAGCAATTCCGATTCCTCGGCGATCATCTGGGTGTTGACAGCATGGGAAAGCTTCGTTTCCAGGGCGTTGATCAGGCTTTTGATCTTCGCCGACTGGATGTCGTAGTTGATGTTGGTCTTCAGTTCCTTATTCACGCGGAGCATCGACAGATCGAGTCGTTCGTTCTTGATCACCTGCGACGACTGGTCGCCGAGGGCCTGGGCGAGGAACGGATCGATGCGGATGATGGCCAGGTATTCGTCAAGCGAGAGCGCCATCTTCCCGATCTTGCGGGCGGTGTCGGTTTCCGCCGACAGCAGCAGCATTTTCTTCTGGGTGAGTTGCCGGCGGAGCATCATCCCGGCCTTGCGGGCGCAGCGGTCGTTGATCTTCCGCCACTGTTCGAGCCGTTCAAGCTTGCGGACGGCTGGGGCGACGGCGCGCTTGTTATTCCCGAGTTCGAGCGTGACGACCAGCCGTTTCTGTTCTTCGAGATATTTTTCCGGATCGTCGAAGAAGTCGTATTTCTCGACCAGAAGATAGGACGCCCGCCGCAGCAGATGCTGGAACACGCGGTCATAGACCGCAAGGTAGTCGGCCTCGACGGCGTTGCGGACATCGGCGTCGCGGCTGATGCTGTGATTCTTGAAGGCGTTGAACTGGTTGATTTTGTCCGAAGCGATCGCCTGGATTTCAATCGAGGTCGGATCCGGTTCGGCGCTGTAGGTATACTGGTTGTCCCAATAGTGTTTCATTTCCCGGTCATAGAAGCGCTCGATACCGACGACTTTGGCATTCTTGTCATGGATGATCTTCGCAATCATCGTGTCCATGCCTTCGATTTCGGCGTCGAGTGATTGGAAAATCTTGGCGATCTCTTCTTCGTAGCGGGAAAGAATGGTCTGGAATTCGGTCGATTTCTGCATGTAGAATTCAAAATAGTCTTCCGTTTCGATCACAGAGTGAAGATAGTCGCGCTGATGGCTTTTGAAGAAGTCGCCTTTGAAGGAAAGCAGCGAACGCGACAGGTGATCGACGGCCTCGAGCAGGTTGACGGAGTTCATCCGGTCGTATTCGAGGATCGAGACGTTCTGGTCGTGAACGGCGGATTCGGTGTTGCGGATGATCTTGGAACGTTCGACGACGATTTCCTCGTCATGGAAGAAGATCGAATATTTCAGCCGTTCGGCTTCTTGCGACAGTTTGGCGAGCCGTTCGTCGACGGCGTTCAGATTGTTGATGGTGATCTGCCGGTGCGTGCGGGCATGATCCGTGATCTTCTGGAAAAACGCCTCATAGAGATCCGTCTCCTTGACAAAAGAAACGCCGACGGCGCCCTTTTGGGCTTCCGTGAGCGACGAATGGCGTTCCGTTGCGGGAATCCGGTCTTTTGCCATGGTGACACCTCCTTCAGACGTTGAGGATGCGTTTCTGGTTTTCTTCGGAATCGACGGTCTGCTTCCGGATGAGGTCGCGGGTCGCATCGGCCTTGGCCATCGAGTCCTTGAACGCGTCATCCGTTTTCTCGATGATCTTGTCAGCGACAGCGATCTGGCGGTCAAACGGATTCATGACGACGGCGTCGTTCATCACGATCGCTTCGTATTCCTTCTGATTCTCGACGAAGCGGGCGAATGCCTGGTCGAAAGTCTGCTCGGTCGTCCGATGTTCGCGGATATAGGCCTCCTGCGATTCCGCCATCCGTTTATACAGATCGACGTAATCCTGCGGCAGGCGGTCGCGGATCGTCTGGATTTTGGCGACGAACATCGGCCGGGCGTTGAATTTCAGGCTTTCAAGTTCGGAAAGTTCGGCTTCGAGGATGCGCTTGCGCGCCGTTACGAGCGCCTGCTTGTCCGCCTCGAGCGCTGCCAGATGTTCCTGTTTCTTGGCCGGCAGCGCCTGAATGGAGGAAGCGAGCGAATCAAGGCGTGTCTGATGTTCGGCGATCTTCGTCTGCAGGATTTCCTCGACGGCGCGGTTGTCCGCATCCATGTTCCGCTGCAGTGTTTTCTTCAGTTCCTCATAGGCGTCGACGAGGCGGTCAAAACGGATTTTCGCTGCCTGATGGGCGTTCTGACGATCCTTTTCGATCCGGGCGACGGCTTTCTTCGAATGCCGTTTCACGCCTTTCATGTCACTTTCAAGTTCTTTCTGGATATAGTCCAGGCGATTCTTTTCTTCCCGGACGCCTTCGAGATAGGCCTGATTCAGGCGGATGACGCGATCGGTCATCGTCGTTTCGAATTCCTTATGACCGGCATCAATCGATGCCATGACGGTGTTGTCATTGGCCTTGGTTTTGGCCGCACGGTAGACTTCGGCGTCAAAATGGTTCTCGATGATCGCCCGGTGGCGATCGGTCTTGCGTTTGGCCGTCGAAACGGTCAGGACATCCCGGGTGATCATCGTCTCCAGCAGGTCGTCGAAGAAGACGTCAAGAGCGGATTCATAGTCGCGAAGAATGAGGATCGATTCGATGTAAAAGCGTTCCAGGACGGCGCGGCGCTTGCCGGCGGCGGTCCGTTCGAACGCCTTGTCGTTGGCGACGACGACGCTTCGGACCGTGAACCGGGCAAAGGCGGTCTCGATCGCGCTGACGGTGCCAAGGGACAATTCGGGGTGCTCGGCTTTGCGCGCAATGTCGGCGATCGTCCGCTTGGCGTCTTCGAACGTCGCCAGGATCTCATACCGATAAAAGTCCGCCAGTTTGAGCGACGCGATCTGGAGCGGCAAGGTTTCCGGCTTGAGATCGACGAGAAGTCGGCCAAAAGCCGTCAGATAGCGATCGGCGCGGTGGAAAAGGTGGCGATTGGCGACATAGGTGAAATGACTGTAGTAATCGATTGCGCGGCGGTGCGAAGAGGTGTCGTCAAGAAAACGGAGATCGAGTTCGCGGAGCATCCGCGACCGCTCGGCTTCCAGCAGGTAGGCGTATTTGTACCGGTCATCGGCGGCACCGATATATTCCTTCGCCGCTTTCGCTTCCCCTTGATGAAGGTCGATCAGATTCTGCGTTTCGTGCACAAAGTCGACGACGAAGGCCGAACCGTCGGTTTTGATCTGTTCGTGATTCTGTTGCTGCTCAAGGAAGGCGTTGGCGAACAGCGATTCGGAATGGTGGGTACGGTGTTCGGCGGCGGCGACGAGATCCTTCGCCTGTTCGTCGATCAGCGCCGCGTCGCGCCGGAATTTCGCTTCGGCGAGGACGAATTCCTTATCGAGGGCCTGGTCATGGATTTCCTTTTCGAGGATGTTGATCGTGCGGTTATGCTTGGCGAAAATCTCATCGATCCGGTTTTCCTTGTTCGAAGCGGTGACTTTCCGTTCGATGGAAAGCAGCTGACCGGTTTCGTCGCCGTGGGCCTGGATGGCTTTGACGTTCATGTCGAACTGGTAATCGGCGAAGAAACGGTCATATTCCAGACCTTTTAGATATTTGTGATAGTCGCCGGTGATTTCGGCGTTCTCCATCTGTTTTTTTACTCGCCGCTTGATTTTTTCTTCAACTTGCAGAATTTCTATTTCTGAAAGCATCAGCGAATAAATTGCTTCGAGACGTTCGGTAATGTCGAAT
>CAZFHR010000071.1:0-231 GCA_964519115.1 uncultured Candidatus Izemoplasmatales bacterium | reverse complement strand
TCGCCGGTGATTTCGGCGTTCTCCATCTGTTTTTTTACTTCGGCGATTTCCAGCCGATTCTTCGATTCGAGCGAGATGATGTCCTTCGAAATCCGGTCGATGTCCGTGATCAGGTCGGACAGTTTTGCCGTCACCGCATTGACGGTGACGAGCAGGTCGATCTTGTAGTCTTCGAAGACCTTGGCACTCGTTTTCACGTAATTGACCTGAGCCTGCGTAATCGCCTGGTTG
>CAZFHR010000070.1:0-6656 GCA_964519115.1 uncultured Candidatus Izemoplasmatales bacterium | reverse complement strand
TACGCCCGGAATCTGGCCCTTGTAAGCCAGCTCGCGGAAGCAAATCAGACAGAGTTTGAACTTGCGGTAGAAGGCGTGCGGGCGGCCGCAGCGTTCACAGCGCGTGTAATCCCGGACCGTAAATTTAGATCCGAGTTTTTGTCTTACCTTTTGCGATGTCTTTGCCATATTGCGCCTCCCTAGTTCTTCCGGAAGGGCATTCCGAACAGCTTCAGCAATTCGAACGCCTCCAGGTCGGTTTTCGCGGTCGTGACGATGACGATGTCCATGCCGCGGACCTTGTTGACTTTGTCGTAGTTGATTTCCGGGAAGATCAGCTGTTCCTTGACGCCGAGCGTGTAGTTGCCCCGGCCGTCGAAGCCCCGCGGATTGACGCCGCGGAAGTCGCGGACGCGCGGAAGCGCGATCGTGACGAGCTTATCGAGGAAATCATACATGCGCTGGCCGCGCAGGGTGACCTTGCAGCCGATCGGCATGTCTTCACGCAGTTTGAAGTTGGCAATGGATTTTTTCGCCCGGGTCACGAGCGGTTTCTGTCCGGTGATCTGAGCAAGTTCGGCGACGGCATCATCGAGCACTTTCGGATTGGCGACAGCGTCGCCCGCTCCGATATTGACCACGATTTTGCTGACGCGCGGGCATTGCATGACGGAAGAATAACTGAACTTGGCTTGCAGCGCCGGCATGATTTCGCCGCGATACTTTTCGATTAGACGGTTCATGTAGTATCCTCCCTGCCTCATTCGAGCGGTTCGCCGGATTTTTTGGCGAATCGTACGACGGTGGTGACTTCCTGCTTCTTCACCTTTTTGGTTACGGTCTTGTATCCGATGCGGGTCGGCTTCTTCGTCTTCGGGTCGAGCAGCATGACGTTGGAAACGTGGATCGGTTTGTCAACTTCCATGATGCCGCCGTCCGGATTGGCCTGCGACGGTTTCAGATGTTTTTTCATTTTGGTGATGCCTTCGCCTTCCAGGGTGATGCGTTCCTGTTTCGTCGAGATGCGCGAAATCGTTCCCTGTTTGCCTTTGTTGGCGCCGGCAATGATGACGACTTTGTCGCCTTTTTTCAGTTTCATGGCGTAGTCCTCCTACAAAACTTCCGGAGCGAGGGAGACGATTTTCGTGAAATCGGCATCTCTCAGTTCCCGGGCGACGGGGCCAAAAATACGGGTCCCTTTCGGACTTTTGTCGTCCTTGATGATGACGGCGGCATTGTCGTCGAACTTGATGTACGATCCATCGGTGCGGTGAACGCCACGGACGGTGCGGACGATGACGGCTTTGACGATTTCGCTCTTCTTGACCAGTCCGCCGGGAGTGGCGAACTTGACGGTTGCGATGATGATGTCGCCAATGTTGGCGTATCTGCGGCTGGTGCCGCCCAAAACCTTGATGACCAAGATTTCCCGGGCGCCGGAGTTGTCAGCGATCTTTAACCTTGTCTCTTGTTGGATCATAGCGGGTTCCTCCTGTCAACTTTCATCAAAGGCCCAGCTTGTCGCGGCTAACGATTTCCAACAGGCGGAACCGTTTGGACGCAGACATAGGACGGCACTCGATGATTTTGACGACGTCGCCGGGTTTGGCTTCGTTTTTTTCGTCATGAGCCGCGAATTTCTTCGAAGAGATGACGCGTTTATCGTATATTTTGTGCTTTTTGTAGGACGTGACGAGAACCGTGATGGTCTTGTCGGCCTTGTCGGAAACGACGGTTCCGGTAAATATTCTCTGTTTGGCTTCCATGATACCCTCCTATTACTCGGCTTCTCGTTCGGTAAGGATCGTCTTCATGCGGGCGATCGTCTTCTTAACGGTATTGAGGCGCGCGGTGTTTTCAAGCTGGCCGGTGGCGTGCTTGAACCGCAGGTCGAACATTTCCCTCTTCAAGGTTTCAATTTCCTTTAAAATGGCGGCATTATCCATTTTGCGGATTTCACTAACGTGCAACATCGACGTCACCATTCGCTTTCTTGATGAATTTCGTTCGGACCGGGAGCTTGTGGGAAGCTAGACGCAAGGCTTCCTTGGCGATGGCTTCGCTCACGCCGGCGATTTCAAAGAGGATCAGACCTTCCTTGACGACGGCGACCCAGTCATCCGGGGCGCCCTTGCCCGAGCCCATCCGGACTTCCATCGGTTTTTTCGTTTTGGCCAGATGCGGGAAGATCTTGGTCCATACTTGGCCTTCACGTTTCATGAACCGGGTCATCGCGATGCGGCTCGCCTCAATCTGACGGGCAGAGACCCAAGCGCCTTCTGTGGCGACGAGTCCATATTCACCGAAGGCAAATTCGAAGCCGCCTTTCGCGTGCCCTTCATAGCTCACGCGGTGCGGACGGCGAAATTTTGTTCTTTTCGGCATTAACATGATTATTTTGCCTCCTTCTTCACCGGAAGGATTTCGCCTTTGTAAATCCATACTTTGACGCCGAGTTTGCCATACGTGGTTTTCGCTTCCGCGAGCGCGTAGTCGATGTCGGCCCGCAAAGTGTGGAGCGGGACGTTTCCTTCGCTGTAGCCTTCGCTGCGGGCGATTTCCGCGCCGGCCAACCGACCCGAAACCAACGTCTTGCAGCCCTTAGCGCCGGTTTTGAGGGCGCGTTGGATGGCGACTTTTTGCACGCGACGGAACGAAGCGCGGTTCTCGAGCTGGGAAGCGATGCTTTCCGCGACGAGTTTCGCGTCGATTTCGGGGTGCTTGATTTCGACGATATTGAGGAAGACTTCTTTTTTGGACAATGCTTTGAGTTTGTCGACGACGGCGGTTTTCGTGGTGCCGTCGCGGCCGATGACCATACCCGGTTTTGCGGTGTTCACGGTGATGATCACGCGGGACTTGCTGCGTTCGATTTCGATTTTCGAAACGCTGGCGTTTTTATAAAGATCGTAGAGCAGAGTACGGATCTTGAGGTCTTCGAGCAACAGATCGGCAACGTCGCGCTTGTCGGCGTACCATCTGGATTCCCAATCGCGGATGATTCCAACCCGCAATCCTACCGGACTAACTTTTTGGCCCATGATCTACCCTATTCCCTTTCCGCCACGGTAACATACACGTGGCTGGTGCGTTTCAAAATCGAGAAACCCCGTCCTTGCGAGTGCGGCTGCATCCGTTTCAGGGTTTTGCCGCCCCCGACGAAGATTTCCTTGACATACAGTTTGGCGACGTCGAGTTGATTGTTGTGATCGGCATTGGCAACCGCCGACTTGATCAACTTGAAAACGATCGGAGCGGCGCCGCGGTGCAGGCCGGTCAAGATCGCGAAGGCTTCGGCGACGGCTTTGCCCCTGATGAGATCAATGACGAGCTCGACTTTCCGGGGCGCGATCCGTACGGAAAAGACGCTGGCTTTCGCTTCCATTATTTAGCGCCTTCTTTCTTGACGGCTTTTTTGTCCGAGTGACCGCGGAAGGTACGTGTCGGAGAGAACTCTCCAAGTTTGTGGCCGACCATGTCTTCGGTGATGTAGACCGGAATGTGTTCCTTGCCGTTGTGGACGCCGAAGGTCAGGCCCACGAATTGTGGGAAAATCGTCGAACGTCTGGACCAGGTTTGGATGACTTTCTTGGAATTGGTTTTATTCGCTTCCAAGACTTTTTTCAGTAAATGGTCATCGCAGAAAGGACCTTTTTTAATTGAACGAGACATTTATGAGTTCCTCCTCCCCTATTTGGTTCTGCGTCTAACGATCAGCTTGTCGCTAGCCAGTTTGTGCTTTCTGGTAAGTTTGCCGAGGGTCTTCTTACCCCACGGCGACATCGGTGACGGATGTCCGATCGGCTGCTTGCCTTCGCCGCCGCCGTGCGGATGATCGACCGGGTTCATGACGGAGCCGCGGACCGTCGGGCGAACGCCCATGTGCCGTCTGCGTCCCGCTTTGCCGAGACTTACGAGTTCATAGTTTTCATTGCCGACTTGTCCGACCGTCGCTTTGCATACGCCGAGAATGCGACGCACTTCGGTGGACATGAGCCGGACGAGGACGTATCTGTCTTCACGGCCGAGGATCTGCGCTCCGGAGCCGGCGGCTCTGATCAGCTGTCCGCCTCTGCCGGGATGCAGTTCGATGTTGTGCACGAAGGTGCCGACCGGGATGTTCTGGATCGGAAGGGCGTTGCCGACGACGATGTCAGCGGCGGGCCCGGATTCGATCATCTGGCCGACGGTCAGGCCTTTGGGCGCAAGGATGTACCGTTTTTCGCCATCCGCGTAGTGGATCAACGCGATGTTGGCGCTGCGGTTCGGATCGTATTCGATCGTCGCGACGCGGCCGGGGATGCCGTCTTTGTCGCGCTTGAAATCGATGATCCGGTATTTTTGTTTGGCACCGCCGCCCTGATGGCGGACAGTGAGTTTGCCCTGGTTGTTGCGACCACCCTGTTTCTTGATGGTCTCGAGCAATGCTTTTTCCGGGCTGGTCGAAGTGATCTCGGCATAGTCGAGCTTCGACATGGTTCGCAAACCGTTCGTAGTCGGTTTATACTTGATGATGGCCATGATATTCCTCCTGATTACGCTTTGTAAACGTCGATTTTGAAGCCTTCGGCCAAAGTCACGATGGCTTTGGAAACCGCTGGCTTAAAACCGGAGTGTTGCCCGACGCGTTTCGCCTTGGCAATCTCGTTGATGACGTTCACGCTGACCACCTTGACGTTGAAGATCGTTTCGATGGCAGACTTGATTTCGATTTTGTTGGCGTTCTTGTCGACTTCGAACGTATACTGGTTCTTTTCCGACAATTTGGTGGATTTTTCGGTCACGATGGGGCGCTTGATGATCTGAAATTTGTCCATGATTATCCCAACAGCCCCTCTTCCATCTTCTTGATGGTTTCCGCGGTGGTGACGATGAAGTTGTTGTTCATGATGTCGAATACACTTGCATGTTCGCAAACAGTAGTTTGTACGTTCGGCAGGTTGCGCGCGGCGATTTCAACGAAATCGGCGACGTCATTCAACAACAGCATGATCTTCCCGGAGACCTTCAGATTATTCAATACCTCAATCATGCCCTTGGTTTTGTATGACTCCAAGGCGAGATTGTCGAGAATCAGGAGTCCCTGTTCCCTGACTTTATCGGACAAGGCGATCCTGAGCGCGAGGCGGCGGATCTTCTTGTTGACCTTATACTCGTAACTGCGCGGGATGGGGCCGAAGACGATGGCGCCACCGACCCATTGCGGGGCGCGGGTGGAACCCTGGCGGGCACGACCGGTGCCTTTTTGGCGGTACGGCTTGCGGCCGCCGCCTCTGACTTCGGAACGGGTTTTGGTTTTATTGTTTCCCTGACGCATGGCGGCTCTCTGAGCTTTCACGACGTCGTAAGTGACTTGTTGGTTCGGCTCGACCCCGAAAACGGCGTCGGCGAGCGTGATTTCACCCACGGATTGTCCGGCTTGATTCAAAAGTGCTAATGTAGGCATGTCAAATCCTCCTTTCGATGATGTCCTTATTGTTTTTTCGTAGCGTGCTTGATGATGACGAGTGACTTGGCCGGTCCTGGGACATTGCCGCGGACGAGCAAAGCGTTGTTGGCCACGTCGGCTCTGACGATCGTCAGGTTTTGGACGGTGACCGTTTCGTGACCCATGCGGCCCGGCATCTTTTTACCGGGACGGACGTTCTGCGGAGCGGTCGGGCCCATGGAGCCGACGCCGCGGTGATATTTCGAACCGTGGGACATCGGGCCGGTGCCGTGATTGTGGCGCTTGACGCTGCCTTGAAAGCCTTTGCCCTTGGAGGTTCCGGTTACGTCGACGTATTCGCCGGCGACGAAAATGTCGCATTTGACTTCCTGGCCGACTTCATACTGGGCCATTTCGGTGCCGAGGATTTCCCGGACAAACCGTTTGGGCGTCGTGCCGGCTTTCGTGAAATGGGCGGTCATCGGGCGGTTGACAAGTTTCGCTCTTTTTTCGAGAAAACCGAGTTGAACGGCTTCATAGCCGTCGGTCTCGACGGTCTTCTTCTGTAAAACGATATTCGGGGTGACTTCGATGACGGTGACGGGAATGAGTTTTCCTTCCGCGTCGAACACCTGGGTCATGCCGACTTTTCTTCCTAAAATTCCTTTTGCCATGAGTGTTTCCTCCTAATAAAATTCCAGATGCGTCATGCGCAGCGCTGGGATGTTGCCTGTTACTTCAAGACGATGTCGACGCCGGACGGAAGGTCCAAGTGCATCAACGAATCAATGGTCAGCGGCGAGGGATTCACGATGTCGATCAGACGCTTGTGGGTGCGCCGTTCGAATTGTTCGCGGGAATCCTTGTAGATGTGCGGGCTACGAAGAATGGTGAATATTTCCTTTTCCGTGGGGAGCGGGATCGGTCCCGAAACTTGGGCTCCGGTTTTCTTCGCGGTGTCGACGATCTTTTTCGCCGATTGATCCAACAATCTGTGATCGTAGGATTTCAACCTGATTCTGATTACCTGATTTGTTGCCATTTTGTTTCCTCCTTTGCATAGGCTCGTGTTATGCATGCGGCTCGGGTGAATTCCCTGACTACGACACTTGCGTTGATGTAACAACGCCTATGTGTGTGTCAGCAACCTCACGCGTCATTGCCGGCCCGTTTTCACAGGCATTTTATATTTTAGCAAAAAAAAAGCGCGAAAGCAAGGAAAACTTGTCCGATTTCGACGCTTTCCGAT
>CAZFHR010000069.1:0-6727 GCA_964519115.1 uncultured Candidatus Izemoplasmatales bacterium | reverse complement strand
AGTTCGGACCCGGCCATGTAGGAAATGCCTTCCTGCTTGAGGGCGATGCCAGGAGAGGACGACGAGGTCATGACCCGGGCGCCGGAAGCGGCGGCGCCGTACACCATATTGATGGCAGCGACCTCCGATTCAGCCTGCAGGAACACTTTGCCCTGCTCGAACATGTAGCGTGACAGATATTCGGGAATTTCGTTTTGCGGCGTGATCGGGTAACCGAAGAAGGCGTCGACGCCGCCTTTGATCGCGGCGAGGGCGATCGCCTCGTTACCCTTCATCAGGATTTTGTTTCCCATTATTTGGACACCTCCACCGTGATGACGGAATCGGGGCACATCAGTGCACAGGTGCCGCAGCCGATGCATTTGGCCTCGTCCGTCAAGCGGATGAGGTTGTAACCGGCGTCGTTCATGAAGCTTTTGTCGGCATAGAGAATCTTGACGGGACAGAAGACGACACACAGCTGACATCCCTTGCACTTTTCATACTCGAACGTCAATTTACCTTTTGGCATACGTTCCTCCTAAAGCCAATATTTGCGAAGATAGAGTTTCAGTATCAGTGGTTCGCCGGCGATGAGAATCGTCGGATCATACAGCTTTTCATTGATGCCGGTGAACGCGATCGGCAGTCCGGTCCGTTCCGAGACGGCTTTTAAAACGGCTTCGCCCAATGCGACGTCTGCATACGTAGTATCACGGAGCAGGTTCGCGTTGTTGATGAGGCCGGTGATCTTGATGCCGCCGGCTGCCTCGATCGCTTGGATTAAGGCGATAACGGGGTCCGGCGATAGTGTATCATCACGGAAAACATTGACGCATAGCAGCAGGTCGACCGGTTCATCGGCGATGAGATCGCGAAACTGCCGCAGCAGCTTCGCCCCGAGATCGTTACCCCCGAGATCGAAGATTGCCGTGTTTTCCGGATCATAGAAAGGTTTGAAGACATCTTTGGAAAGGTAGGGCATGTCGGCGTAGACACCGTCTTTGAGCGGAGACGAAACGACGGCGACTCCGTTTTCGCGGAGCGGCTTTTCCATCTCGCGGCTGCGGAAATACGGATTGATGACATCGAGGTCGACAAGATATCCGCAATGATTGCGGATCGCCAGGTTGACCGCGATTTCCGATTTCCCGCTGCCGTAGTAGCCGGTAATGAACGTCAGGCGCCGCATGGTCAACGCGGAATGTAGTTGGCGTGGAGCCGGTTGATCGTTTCCATCCGGTTTTTGGCAAACCGCTTGGCTGCTTCCTGGGTATGAATATTCTCGTCGCGTGAGATCTTGAAGATGTCGAGGAGACGATCATAGATCTTCTCGACGTCGCGGTTGACCTTGTCGCGGTTATAGGTTCCGAGTTCGTTGAATACGTTGATGACGCCGCCGGCGTTGATGACGAAATCCGGTGCGTAGAGAATGCCGCGATCCTTGATCATGTTGCCATGGCGGTCTTCGTCGAGGAGGACGTTGTTCGCCGTGCCGGCAATGACCTTGGCTTTGATCTTCGGGATCGTTTCATCGTTCAGAACGGCGCCGAGGGCGCACGGACAGACGACATCGACGTCGGTTTCATAGAATTTTTCCGGTTTGACGAATTCGACTTCCGGATGTTCCTTCTTCATCCGCTCGACATGAGCGGGGTTGATTTCCGAGAAATAGATTTTTCTGGCTTTGGCTTCGACGAGGAAATTGATGAGATAATATCCGGTCTGGCCAGCGCCTTGAACGGCGAAGGTCCGTTTGGAAACGTCGTCGTCGCCAAATGCAAACTTGATGGCGGCACGGATGCCGTGGAACGCGCCGAGGGCGGTGATCGGCGAGGGATTGCCGGATTTGCTTTCCAGTCCGACCACATGGTCGGTTTCCATGGCGACGAAATCCATGTCTTTGGTATTCGTGTTGACGTCTTCCGCCGTAATATAGCGACCGTTCAAGCTTTGAATGTATCTTCCAAGCGCACGGAAATAGGCTTCGTTTTTAACCACGTTGGGATCACCGATGAGGACGGTTTTCCCGCCACCGAGATTCAGGCCGGCAGCCGCGGATTTGTAGGTCATGCCGCGGGCAAGCCGCAGGCAGTCGAGTACGGCGTCTTCTTCAGACGCGTAATTCAGGATGCGCGTTCCACCGAGGGCCGGGCCGAGAGTGGTGTCGTGAATGCAGGTGATGCCTTTGAGTCCCGTAGTTTTATCATAAAAATAGATGATCTGTTCGTAACCGTGTTTCTCCATGTACTCAAATTTGTTCATGTTATTCCTCCGTTTCGAAAAGTGATAGCGTTCTTTGAAAACGCTTCCAATAGTATTATATCACTCGGTCAAGGGAATGCAAAGAAAAAAAGGTCGAAATCGGTATAAATTACAAACCGTGTAGTATAATCACTTTTACCTTAAATGCTTACATTCTATTATATATTGAGATATATAATGAAACTGGATTGTAAACGAAGCATTTTCCGGTCCGATCTGTCGTTTTGCCGCATCCAAAGAAAACGATCTCAGTTTGAACAAGTCCGGTGGGCGTTTTCGCCTGCAAGTCCGACTGTCCTACTGAGATCGGTTATTCAACGTAAATTTTCATAGATTTTTTGCCAGTGGACGACGAGAGTCATGTTTGGCATGAAACCGACAGCACGAGCATAAAAATATTCTTGTGCCGGCTTCAATGACCTCGAAGCCTAAAGCGCCTCGCAGATCGATTTACCCTGCATGTGAAGCGTCAGGTAATCCGGACCGCCCGCCTTCGAATCGGTACCCGACATGTTGAAGCCGCCGAAGGGCTGATACCCGACGATCGCGCCGGTGCACTTCCGGTTCAGGTAGAGGTTTCCGACGTGAAATTCCTGACGAGCCCGTTCCAGATGCAGCCGGTTGTTTGAAATGATGGCCCCGGTCAGACCGAATTCGGTATTGTTGACGATCGCAAGACCGTCTTCGAAGGATTCGGCTTTGCAGACGGCGAGTACCGGTCCGAACACTTCTTCCTGCATCAGACGGGCATGCGGATCCAGATCGGCGATGACCGTCGGTTCGATGAACCAGCCTTTCGAGCCATCCGCGTCGCCGCCGGCGACCAACCGGCCTTCCTTCTTGCCGATTTCGATGTATTCGCAAATCGACTTGAAGGCGTTCTTGTTGTTGACGGGCCCCATGTAGTTGTCGAAATCCACCGGATCGCCGAACGTCAGTTTCTTCGTCATCGAAACGATTTTCGAAAGAACGGCATCATAGACATCCTTGTGGATGATGGCACGCGAACAGGCGCTGCATTTCTGACCGGAAAAGCCGAATGACGATTTGACGATCGCGTCGGCCGCCATCTCGGGATCGCATTCGGCATCGACGAGGATTGCGTCTTTGCCACCCATTTCGGCGATCACACGTTTGAGCCAGATCTGGCCCTTCTGCACTTTCGCCGCCTTTTCGTAGATGCCGATGCCAACTTCTTTCGAGCCGGTAAAGGAGATGAAGCGGGTCTTCCGGTGGGTGACGAGATATTCACCGATTTCCGATCCGCGGCCAGGGCAGAAATTGACGACGCCAGCCGGCAGTCCGGCGGCTTCGAGGATTTCAACGAACTTATACGCGATGACCTGCGTCGTTTGAGCCGGTTTGAGAATGACGGTATTGCCGGTGACGATGGCGGCTGATGTCATTCCGGCAAGAATCGCAAGCGGAAAGTTCCACGGGGCGATGATTGCCCCGACGCCGAGGGGAATATAGCGATATTCATTTCGTTCAATGTTCTTGCGGGACAGAACGACGTCATCGACGCGATCCAGAAGCAACATCTGCCGGCCATAGTATTCGAGAAAATCGATCGCCTCGGCGGTGTCGGCGTCGGCTTCGATCCACGGTTTTCCCGCTTCCTTGGTCATCAGGGCGGACAATTCGAATTTCCGTCTGCGCATGATCGCGGCAGCCTTGAAGAGTACATCGGCGCGGACGGACGCCGGAACGTTTTTCCAGGTCTCAAAAGCCTTCAGCGCCGCCTGCATCGCTGCTTCGGTCTCTTCGATGCCGGCCTGATGGATGGCCCCGATCGTTTCCTCGTGGTTGGCAGGATTCGTCGAAACGTGAAAGTGTCCGGTTTTCTGACGCTTGCCGCCGATGACGAGCGGAAATTCGCCGCCGAGCCAGCCTTTGATGGCCGTCAGCGCCACAGCGTAGAGATTCCGGTTCTCGGGTTTGGAAAAATCGGTGAGGGGTTCGGTCTGATATGGATACATGGCCATGATTGTTGCCTCCTATTTTTTATACGACTGATTTTTCAACTTCAGCCGTGGTTTGGTGAATGAAGCGGTCGATATGCAGCTCCGCGACCGGCAAAGTCGTCGGTAACCCAAGGATGATTTCAGCGAGCAGAACCCCGGTCATCGGCGCGAACATGAAACCGTGTCCGGAGAATCCGCAGGCCAGATAATAGCCGGCGAGCTGATCGGTGCCGCCGATGATCGGCTGGCGGTCAGGTGACATGCAGTAGGAACCCGCCCATTGACGGATGACGCGGAGTTCTCCGACTTTCGGAAGAATGCGACAGACGGTCTTCGCCATTTCATCAAGGAAACGCCAGGACGATCCCAGATCGTGTCCATGCGGTTCATTAGGGGTCGTCCGGCCCATCAGAAAACTGCCATGCGGTACCTGCTGACAATAGATGTTCTGCGAAAACGACATGACCATCGGTCCCTGCATGCGTTCGACCGGTTCGGTAACGAGGATTTCGTGACGTTCGGCGTAAACGGGGATCGTGACGCCCGCCATGGCGCCGACTTCGGCGGCGAATCCACCGGCGGCGTTGACGATTTTATGGGTTTCGATCGTCCGTTTCGTCGTTATGACCGCCTGAATTTGACCTTCTTCGACGTCGATCTGCAACACCTGTTCACCAAAGAGGAATGTGACGCCGAGACGTTTGGCAGCTCGGTAATAGGCATCGGTCATCTTGAACGGATTCAGATGACCGTCGGTCTTGCAGTAGGTCGCGGAAAGAAAAGCATCGGGATTGAGATGCGGGACGATGACGAGGGCTTGCTTCTTGTCAAGAACGCGGGCGGGAATGCCGAGCGAATTCTGCAGCTTCACGTTTTTGGCGAACTGGTCGTGTTCTTCGGGCGTGCAGGCGAGAATCAAATACCCTTCCTGCTTGAACTCGATGTCGTCTTCGTAGGCGAGGATTTCCTTCGCGCTCTCGAAGAATTCGATCGATTTCTTCGCCATGACGCAGTTGGCCTGGGTCTGCCATTGCTGGCGGACGCCGGCGCCGCAGCGACCGGTTGAACCGTTTCCGAGATAACCGCGGTCGACGACGACGATGTTTTTAACGCCCCGAAGGGCAAGATTGAAGGCAATGGCGGTACCGGAAATACCGGCGCCGATGATGACGATGTCACTTATCATCGGTGGTGGCCTCCGCGATGGATTTGAGTTTCACACCGGTTGTCAGCGGCCGGATCGTTCCGAGTGGGATGTCTTCCACTTTTTTCTGCAAAAAGGCAGCGACTTCCCGCTGCAGCAACATTCCGCAGCCCGTTCCCTGGCAGGGACCCATGCCGATCCGCAGTTGGCGTTTCAGGTCTTCGACGGTCACGTATCCCTGGCCAAGAAGCGCCCGGATGTCGGCGAGCGAGACGTCTTCACAGCGGCAAATCAGAATCAGATCATCATTCACAGCGTTTCACCACCGTCGCAAAAGCATAAAGTTGTTCGAGCGGCACCGAAACCGTGACGATCGCGGTTTTCGTTTGCATATTCAGCAATCCCCCTTCGATCGTAGCTGCGCCGATAATCGTTCCGTTCCGGGCGGCGGCGGTCCAGGTTTCACCCTTTTGGGGGTGCGGCAGGAATTCATGGGGTATTTTGAACCATGCCCGTCCGGCTTTCACCTGAGCGATCATGATCGCCAATCCGGGACAACTGGATACGCAGATACCGCAGCCGGTGCAGCGGTCGGGATCGAGAATGGGCTGACGGTTGATGTCGGCGCCGATCGTGATTGCGCCGGTCGGGCAACTCGTGACGCACGGATCGCAGGGAATGTCTTCAAAACACTCGAGAATCGCTTTCGGTTTCGCCAACGTCGAGACCGGGAAAAAGCGGGAGCGGACCTGTTCGTATTCAGCCCAGCCATGTTTATCGAGCATGTCGGGTCACCTCCCGCATCTTGGCGATTCCGGCCAATATTTTCTTGCCGAAGGGACCGTTGCGAAGCGCGGCCAGCTGTTCGTGGCAATCTGCCACTTCGTGATCAAAATCGGGGTGGACATGTCCAAGTTTCCGGGCGGCGCAAAGACCGGCCAGCCGGCCTTCTACCATCGCCGAGGAAGCTTCTTCGACGCCGGCGGCGTCACCGGCGGCAAAAACGTTCGCCAGTGTGGTTTCATGTTCGTCCGAAAGCAGGGGGACGAACCCGCCCAGTTCGGGGATGAATGCTGTCCTGGCGCCGGCCATCGACAATAACTGATGAAGCGGAGACAATCCGACGGCGATGCAAACGGCATCGACGACAAACGATCGTTCGGTCCCCGGGATCGGCTGCCAGTCGGCATCAAGGGATATCGTCTCGACCTTTTCGACCGCATCGAGACCTTCGGCTTTCCTGATCGTCGTACCCGTCAGGATCGGCACGCCGAGCCGGGCGATTTTGGCGGCGTGCACTTTATAGCCGCTGATTGTCGGAGCGGCTTCCACGACCGCTGCGACTTCGACGCCCGCCTGCAGCAGCTGATAGGAA
>CAZFHR010000068.1:842-6747 GCA_964519115.1 uncultured Candidatus Izemoplasmatales bacterium | reverse complement strand
AGTTCAGAATCGGATCGGAGAGAAACGGTATGGCTATTTTCCGCTCAGCCGCTGAAAATCCCACCAGGGCGCACCCTGGGTCATCAGGACGGCGGTCGGCAGCGGTTCGGGGACCGGCATGACGCGCGGGCGAACAGAAGGGAAGAGGCCATTGACCAGTTGAAGCAGGCCGCGATACATCAGATAGGAAAGGCACCCGTCGATCAGCATCGCTCCATACATGATGACGAGATAGACCATCTGGCCGTAAACGAATCCTTCCGTGGCGATCAGGGAAACCCGGATCGCTTCCAGCGGCGGGAATCCGCAGGTATAGAAACTGTTGAAATTGGTCCGAAGCAGATTGGATATCGGAGCGGCGATCGCCGTATAGATGCTGACGGCGATCAGGATTGGCTTCAGGTCTTGCCGCAACGCCGGTTTATGCATGTCGAGGGCGATGAACAACAGGAAATACAAGACCAGGGCATAGTGATAGGTGATCGTATGGAAAGCACCGAAATCGCGGAAGAAGGAGGACGCCGAGTCGCCGAATACCGTCATGGGGAACACGAGGATGCCGATCGCCGTCATCGCCGAGCAGCCGACGGCAATGATCCGCATCTTCTGCGCGAAACGACCTTTCGTGAAATGGGCGAGCGGATAGAGGTAGAGATAAAGACTCGAAAAATGGAGCGGCAGGGGATAATAGTCGGTATACCCGCTTTGGATCGCCCGAATTTGTTTGAAGACTTCCAGGACGAGCAGCATCACGGCGATGAGGATGAAGGGAATGTTTCGCACCCGGTCACTGCGGTGGAGGAGCAGCTTGCGCATCCACAGCGAAAAAAGGATCATCGCCAAAACCGATGGAAGCAGGGTTTTCACATTGGTTGCTGACCAAAAAATATCAAGCGAAAGTAATCCCATGATTGTTTTCTCCCCCGAGAAGCTGTCTCATGCACCTTTATTTTACCTTTCCCCGCATCAATAATCAACTCTTCTTTCATGTTCTTTTACCCCGAATGTCGTTTTCCGATGCGAAAACCAAAAAAAAGCACCGGATCAAATGATCCGGCGCCCGATAAGGATTGGTTTCAGGCCGCTTCAAACTGGCTTTGATACAATTCGCTGTAAAAGCCGCCTTTGTCCATGAGCTCGGCATGCGTGCCGCTTTCGATGATGTCACCTTCGTTGACGACGAGGATAAGGTCGGCGTTCTTAATCGTCGACAGGCGATGGGCGATGACGAAGGAAGTGCGGCCGACGGTCAGTTTGTCCATCGCTTCCTGAATCAGGATTTCCGTCCGCGTGTCGACGGAACTGGTCGCTTCATCGAGGATGAGCAGCGGCGCGTTTTCGACGACCGCCCGGGCGATTGAAATCAGCTGCTTCTCCCCGGCGGACAGATTGGCCTTATCGTCGAGGACCATGTCGTATCCCTTGGGAAGCGTGCTGATGAAATGGTCAATGCCGACGGCTTTGCAGGCGGCTTCGACCTCGGCGTCGGTCACGTTCTTCTTGCTGAAGATGATGTTTTCCCTGATCGTCCCTTCAAACAGCCAGGTATCCTGAAGCACCATACAGAAGAGCGCGTGGACATTTTCCCGCGTCAGTTCGCGGATCGGCGTCCCGTCGATCAAAATGTCGCCGCCGTCGAGTTCATAGAATTTCATAAGCAGATTGACGAGCGTCGTCTTGCCGGCGCCAGTCGGACCGACGATGGCGATTTTCTGACCGCTTCGGGCAACGGCGGAAAAATCCTTGATGATTTTCCGATCCGGATCGTATCCGAACGTGACATGGCGGAATTCGACGTTGCCTTCGGTCGCGGTGAGGACATTCGTCTTGGCGCTTTCGTCGGCGAGTTCTGTTTCTTCAAGGAGTTCAAAGACGCGTTCGCTCGCGGCGGCGGTGGCCTGCAGGGTATTGGCCGCCTGCGCCATCTGCGAGAGCGGCTGCGTGAACAGACGGATGTAGACCATGAAGGCGACGATGACGCCGAACGTAATCTTACCGTTCATCGTCAGGATCGCGCCGACGACGCAGACAACGACGTAGCCGAAGTTGCCGATGAAACCCATGATCGGCATCATCATGCCCGACAGAAACTGCGATTTCCAGGCGCTGTCGTACAACTTGACGTTGATCTTTTCAAACGTCCCTTTCGCCTCGCGTTCGCCGTTGTAGGCCTTGACGACGTTGTGGCCTGAGTACATTTCTTCGATGTGGCCGTTGATTTTCCCAAGTTCGGCCTGCTGCCGGATGAAGTGCTTCTGGGATTTGGCCATGATGACGGCCATCAGGATGAAGCCCACAAAGGTCGCGCCGATCGCCGAAATCGCCAGGATCGGATTGGTGAGGAACATCATCAGAAGCGATCCGAAGAACATGACGATCGCGCCGATCAGCTGGCCAATGCTTTGGTTCATCGTCTGGCCGATCGTATCGACGTCGTTGGTCACGCGGCTCAGAATGTTGCCATAGCTGTTCCGGTCGAAATAGCGGAGCGGCATCCGGTTGATCTTGGCGGTGATGTCGGCTCGCATCCGTTTCGAAATTTTCTGGGTGACGCCAGCCATGATCACGCCCTGACTGAACGTCAGGACGAAGCTGAACAGGTAGAGTCCCGCCAGGAAAGCAGCCGTTTTGGCGACGGCGACGAGATCGACGCCGGTAAACAGGCCGGCGGTGATGAGATCCGTGATCTTGCTCAGTCTTCCCGGTCCGGCGAGCGTCAGAACCGTGCCGATGATGGAGAGAACGAGGGCGATGACGATCGCCGGCAGATGCGATTTGCAATAGCGGATCAGCTTGATCCATGTTTTTTTGAAATCCTTCGCTTTTTCAGCCGGGCCGGCGCCGTGCCGTCCCATGGGACCGCCGGCGAAAGGTCTTCTCTGTGTCGTTTGCTCAGACATTTTCCAGTTCCTCCTTCGACAGTTGCGAGTAGGCGATCTGCCGATAGATTTCACAGTTTTTCAGCAGTTCCTGATGCGTTCCCTGGCCGACGACGTCGCCGTTGTCGAGGACGAGGATCCTGTCGGCGCTCAGAATGGTACCGATCCGCTGCGACACGATCAGACTCGTCGCGTCGGCGGTTTTCGCTTTCAATGCCCGTCGCAGGAGCTGATCGGTCTTGTAATCGAGCGCGGAGAACGAATCGTCGAAAATATAGATTTCCGGATCGCGGCAGATCGCCCTGGCGATTGCCAGCCGCTGTTTCTGCCCGCCGGATACGTTCGTGCCGCCCTGGGCGATCGCGGCGTCAGAACCACCGGTCATCGCCTGGACGAAATCGGTGGCCTTGGCGGCTTCGATCGCCGCCTCAACCTGTTCGTCGGTCGGTTTGGATTTGCCGTTGTCGCCGAATGCGATGTTTTCCTTCACCGAACCACTGAAGAGCACTGCTTTCTGCGGCACGTAGCCGATCTTGTCGTGCAAAGCGGCGAGTGGATATTCCTTGACGTTGATGCCGTCGACGAGGATTTCCCCTTCCGTCGCGTCGTAAAAACGCGGAATGAGATTGATCAGCGTGCTCTTACCGCTGCCGGTCGAGCCGATGAAGGCGACCGTTTCCCCACGGTTCGCCCGGAAGCAGACGTCTTTGAGAAGATATCCTGCAGCATCGGGATATTTGAACCCGACGTGCCGGAATTCGACCTGACCGCGGACACCGTCGGTGGGAATATCAGCCGATCCGTCGAGGATCGTCGATTCGGTGTCGAGGACTTCAGCGATACGTTTACCGGAAACGGCCGCCCGCGGCAGCATGATGAACATCATCGACATCATCATGAAGGCCATGACGACCTGCATGGCATAAGCTGAAAAGACGATCATGTTGCTGAAAAGGACGATCTTGTCGCCCATCCCCGCAGCGTTGATGAGGGCGGCGCCAAGCCAGTAGATCGCCAGGCTGAGGCCGCTCATGATAAGCGACATCGCCGGAAACATGACCGCCATCGTCCGGCTCGTGAAGAGGTTGGTCGCGGTCAGATCGGCGTTGGTTTCTTCGAATTTTTCCTGCTGGTAGCCTTCGGCATTATAAGCCCGCACGACGCGGATGCCGATCAGGTTCTCCCGGGTCAGCCGGTTGAGGCCGTCGGTGAGGTTCTGAATCTTCCTAAACCGCGGCATGACGAGAAAGACGATCGTCGTGATGACCGCGAGCAGAACCGCGACCGCGATTGCCGTCGATGCCGTCCACTGCCAGTTCTTGTCGGCAATCTTGAGAATTGCCCAGACGGCGAGGATCGGCGCCTTGATGACGACCTGAAGACCCATCGCGATGACGCGCTGGACCTGGGTGATGTCGTTCGTGGACCGGGTGATCAGGCTCGGCGTCGAGAACTTGTTGATTTCCTGCATCGAAAATCCCTGGACCTTGTCAAAGAGCAGGGAACGCAGACGCTGGGAAAAGGCGGCGGCGATCCGGGCGGCGAGAAAGCCGACGATGATCGAGGCCGAAAGGCTGCCGAGGGCGCACAGCAGCATGAACCCGCCGGCTTCCCAGACCGCGGCGAGACTGCTTCCCGGCGTCTGGACGAGGATGGTGATTTCCGCCATGTAATCGGGCAGTTTCAGGTCAAGCCAGACCTGGATGACGATGAAGACGATGCCGATGGCGACGAGCAGCCATTCTTTGGCCTTGAGATGTTTCAGTATTTTGATCATGATGTCAACGTGCTCCTTTTTCCCTGGCCGCGATCATTGCAGATTGGCCTTGATTTTGTCGATGACGCGGTAAAAGCATTCCAGTTCCGCTGCGGAAATGTCCGTCACCATTTCCCCATTGATGCGATCCATTTCGGCGACGATGCCGTCATGGAGAATTTTGGCTTTGGCGGTCAGGCTGATTCTTCTGAGCCGACCATCGTCGTCGACGGCGTCTTTTTCGATCAGTTCGTTCTTTTCCATCAGTTTCATGACGTTGGCGACCGTCGAACGGCGGATCCGGAATGCCTGTTCGATGTCTTTCTGATAGATGGCGCTTTCCGGATCATGCTGCATGAGATAGCCGATGATCCAGAAATGCATGATCGTCAGGCCATCGGTACCGGCGAAGACCGGCGATTCTTCGACCTTGCGTTTCATTAAAATGCCAAGTGTCCGGATTTCAAATCCGATTTTTCGATGCATGGGTCATTCCCCCCTTGATTGTTAGCACTCTAACATTATAGTGTTTCGATGATGGTTTGTCAAACAATAATACCTGGTATTTTTGTAAAAATTCGATCCGTTTCATTTCGCCCACCGGATGTTCTATTTTCTGACGGATTCGGGCAAAAAAAAGGCTGAGGATTTCCCTCAGACCTTCTTCTGCATTCTGGCGAACAGTTCCGCCTTGTTCTGACGATGCAGGTCGATGGCCGGTTCTTCGACCATCCAGTCGGGATGGGCGATGCAGTCATAGAGTTTGATCGCATAAAGATCATCCTCGCCGCCGCCGGCATCGACGACCGCTGATACGCGGGCATACAGCTTGTCGATGTAGGCAAGGGCCATCGTCGTCATCGCCTCGCCGCTCATGACGCGGCCATGGCCGGGGACGATCCAGCGGTAATGGGCGGCGGCGATCCGCTTCAGGGTCGCGATCAACACGTCCGCATCGGCGCGGTAACAGAGTTGCGGCGGCAGACAGGAATAGAGGATGTCGCCGGCGATCAGGATGTTTTCGTTTACGACCGCGACGCTGATGTCACCCGGGGGATAGTGATGCCCCGGCGTCGGAAACAGTTTCAGGGTCAGATTTCCGACCTTGAGATCGATTCCCGACCCGACGGTCGCCGGGTCATGGACGGTTTCATGGTTCATCGGAAACAGGCCGAGATTGGCGTCGTGGTCTTCATGATGATGAGTGATGATGATATTCGTCAGTTTCAGGTGGTTCTCTTCCAGATAATCAAGGACGCGCCTGGCTTCT
>CAZFHR010000068.1:0-832 GCA_964519115.1 uncultured Candidatus Izemoplasmatales bacterium | reverse complement strand
GGTCATGTTGCATTCTTCGAACGTGCTCTGACTGACATGGACGGATCCGGATACGTGCGTCCAGCCGTCTTTGCCATCGATCCAGGCAACGGCCGCGGCTGGAAAATCCTCCCGGGTCATGCCGTAGAGGCCGCCGAGAAAATAGGCGAAATCGACGAACGACGGGCCTTGGGCGGTGATGAAGGCGCCGTCGCGGACGACGGGTTCGTCCGACCAGAACGTTTTTTCATAGGCCGCCTTCAGAAGCGGCGGGTTGTCCGGATCGTCGGCGTTGCCGGTGCAGCGTTTTCCTTCCAGAAAATTGAGCCCGACCAGAATGTCAGCGCCGCCGCAGATGCCGGCGATGATGCCGCTGTGCGCCGCGACTTTGGTGATGTACTCGCGCAGAACGTCGTGATCGAGGAACGGCCGCGGATCGCCGCCGGGGATGATGAACAGATCGAGCGTTGCGGGATCGACGTCCGCAAGCAGATGGTCGGCGAGGAGTCGTTCTCCGGCCAGGGTTCCATAGGCGCGTTGCTCCAAGGCGACGGCGATGATTTCATGATTTGCCAAAAACGTGAGCGCCAGGGCGACTTCGAATTCGGCGAAAAAGTCGTAGTAGAATACGGCAATCTTCTTTTTCGTTGGCATGACTTTCCTCCTTGCCGGCAGTCGATTCGTTCAGGCCTTCCTGGCCTTGTTCCGTCTTGCGAGGTTCACGATCAGGATGACGGCGAGCATATATACCCACATCACCAGCGCCACCGAGAGGCCATAGCCCCAGGTGCGCGTACCGAAGATGTTTTCAAGAATGACGAACGGCGTCCCGTCGGCACTCGACAGGAACATG
>CAZFHR010000067.1:0-6823 GCA_964519115.1 uncultured Candidatus Izemoplasmatales bacterium | reverse complement strand
GAAAGTTCAAGCCGGTTTTTGCCAAACCGTTCCTGAAGGAATTCGTCCTTCATACCGCCCTCGATCCGGTCTTGATCCGGCAGGCCTTGACGGAGCAGGGATTCTTCGGCGCCGTATCGCTCGACTTCTACGACGATGCCTACAAGGACGTCGTCAATTTCGCGGTCACGGAAAAACGCACGCCGGCGGAAATCGAACGTTTTGCGGCCATCCTCGGAGGTCTCGCATGAAAAACTATGACCGCCTGATTTTCGAACTGTCCATTCCCGGCCGCATCGGGTATTCGCTTCCTGATTCCGCCTATCCGCAATACGGTCTCGCAGCGCTTGGCGCCCTGCAAAGAGACGTTCCGGCCCGGTTGCCGGAAGTTTCCGAATTGGACGTCGTCCGCCATTATACCAATCTGAGCCAGAAGAACTTCGGCGTGGAAACGGGTTTCTACCCACTCGGTTCCTGCACGATGAAATACAATCCGAAAATTCTTGAGGAAATCGCCTCGCTGCCGGCCTTTTCGGCGCTGCATCCGCTCCAGCCGGCCGCGGATGTCCAAGGCATCCTCCGCATCTATCACGAACTGCAGGCGATGCTCGCGGAAATCTCCGGGCTGTCGGAATACAGTCTGAATCCCTTTGCCGGCGCCCATGGCGAACTGACCGGCCTGATGATCATGAAGGCCTATCACGAAGACCGTGGCGACTTCAAGCGGAAGAAGGTCATCGTACCCGACGCCGCCCACGGCACCAACCCGGCTTCGGCGGCGATCTGCGGCTTCGAAATCATCGAGATCCGCTCGACGCCGGAAGGCATCGTCGACCTCGAGGCCCTGAAAGCCGTGCTCGACGACGGCGTCGCCGGGATGATGCTCACGAACCCGAACACCCTCGGGATCTTCGACCGGCACATCCTCGAAATCACCCGTCTCGTCCATGCGGCCGGCGGCCTCATGTACTACGACGGCGCGAACCTGAACGCCATACTCGGCCAGACGAAACCGGGCGAACTCGGCTTTGACATCATGCACATCAATCTGCACAAGACCTTTGCGACGCCGCACGGCGGCGGTGGACCGGGTTCCGGTCCGGTCGGCGTGAAGGCGGGTCTGGAACGCTTCCTGCCCAACCCGCAGGTGAAAGCCGAAGGAAACGCCTTCTACGTGGAAAACGGCGCCGACGCGATCGGTTCGGTGTCCGGATTCTTCGGCAATTTCAAGGTCTGGCTGAAAGCCTATGTCTACATTCTCACGCTCGGCCGGGAAAATTTGAAGGACGTCGGTCGGCTGGCGACGATCAACGCGAACTACATCCGCGTTTCGCTCAAGGACGACTACCACCTGCCAATCAACAGCTTTGCGATGCACGAATGCGTCTTCGATGGCCTCGAAGACCAAACCACCGGCGTAACCACCCTGGACGTGGCCAAACGGCTGCTCGACTATGGCTTCCATTCGCCGACGATCTATTTTCCGCTTTTATTCCATCAGTCGATCATGATCGAACCGACGGAAACGGACTCGAAACAGACGCTCGACGAATTCATCGCCGTGATGAAGAAGGTCGCGGAAGAAGCGAAAACCGATCCCGAAAGTTTGAAAACCGCGCCACGGACGACACCGGTCACGAGGATCGACGAAGTCTACGCCGCGAAGAAAATGATTCTCACGTATCAAGACTATCTGGCGGAGAACGGCCGTTAATCGTCCTCAAAAGGGGGGAAACACAACAACATGAATTTCGGATTTTTTGGCATCATCGACATCGTCATCGTCCTCGCAGTCATCATCTTCGCCATTCTCGGCTGGAAACACGGATTTCTCGTGAAGATCCTGCAGATGGCTTCCGGTCTTTTCGGCATCATCGGCTCGATTCTGCTCGCCCGGCCGTTTTCGACCGTCCTCGACAAGTGGTTCGGCGACTCCATCGGGGCGAAGATCACTGAATACCTGACGACCCAGTCGCAACAGTTCACGGTCGAATTCACCTTTGCGAACCGACTCGCCGCGATCAAGGAAGCATTCCCGAGCCTGCCGGAATTCATGCAGACATGGATTGCCGACGCAATCAACGTCGAAGACATCGCCGGCACGATCGTCGACACGCTGCAGCCGTTTCTGAAGAGTCTGGCGCTACTGGTCATCGCCTTCGTCGTGCTGTTCTTCGGCTCGATCATCGTCTTCTTCATCCTCAAGCTGATCGCCAAAGGCGTCACGAAGATCCCGGTCATCCGCGAAGTCGACAAGGTCCTCGGCGTGTTGTTCGGTCTCGTCAAGATCGCCGCGATCATCATGATCCTGATGTTCATCCTCGGTCTGTTGCAGACGTTCCCGGCGGTGCAGGAGAATATCGGCGGGTTCCTAGAAATCGACATGCAGCTCAGCAATCCCGAAGTCTTCCGCCTGTCGAAGTGGATCTATAACAACAACATCCTGCGCGACATCATCGGCGTCTTCATCTGATCATTGCGGGCGGCCCGTCAAGGCCGTCCGTTTTCTTTACCATCCCATCAGGCAGAACGTTTGCCCGCCCGCCGGGAATGTGATATCATCGAATTGTACGATGCTATGTATCATAGGAGGTTAAAATCATGGAATTCTTACAGGCACTAGCGGCCCGTCGCTCTATTTATGCCCTGACCGATGAAGCCGTCATTTCCGATGAAGCGCTTCAAGCGCGGATCGGTGATGTCATCTTGCATACGCCGTCCGCCTTTCATTCGCAAAGCCAGCGGATCGTGCTGCTTTTTGGAGCGAAGCACACCCGACTCTGGGAAATCGTCCGAGAAGCGCTCCGCAGGATCGTTCCCGCCTCGGATTTTCCAAAATCGGAAGCCAAGATCGCAGCCTTCGCCGCCGGTCACGGCACGATTCTGTTTTTCGACGATCAGACCGTCACCCGGGGGCTGATGGCCAAATATCCGCTCTATAAAGACAGTTTCGCCGTCTGGTATCAGCAGCAGGCCGGAATGCTTCAGGGCAATGTCTGGACCGCCCTCGCCGAAGTCGGCTACGGTGCCTCGCTCCAGCATTACAGCGAACTGATCGAAGCGGACGTCAAGCACGCGTTCGCCATCCCCGAAGAGTGGCAGCTGCTTGCCCAGATGCCATTTGGAAAAATCGCCAAGCCAGCGGCGGATAAGCCAGCCGTTTTGCTGTCGGACCGGTTCCTGACGCTTGAGTAAACGGGTGCACCACGAAGCGGATATCGCAAAAAAACTCCTGATCCGCAACCGGATCAGGAGTTTTGCTTAATATCGGTCGATGGCCGCCTTGAGAGCGGATATCAATTCAGCTTGGGGAACCTTCCGTTCGATGATACCGTCGACGTAAAGGATGGCTTCTGCCTTCCCGCCGGCGATCGCGATGTTCGCTTCCTTCGCTTCGCCGATGCCGTTGACGGCACAGCCCATGATCGCAACGGTGATGTCCTTGTGGACGCCGTCGAGATACCGTTCGATTTCAGCGGCGATCGGGATCATGTCATACTGGATCCGGCCGCAGGTCGGACAGCTGACGAGCCGCGGTTTCTTCCACATGCCGAAATTGGCGAGGATTTCCTTGGCGACGCGGATTTCCTCCACCGGATCGGCCGTGAGCGACACCCGAATCGTCGAGCCGATGCCCTCGTTGATTAGAATGCCGAGTCCGATCGCGCTGCGGATCGTGCCGCCGACGGCGGTACCGGCTTCGGTGATGCCGAGGTGGAGCGGATACGTGAAGGTCTTGGCCGCCAGCTCATAGGCGGCGACGGTCGCCCGCATGTCCGTCGATTTCAAGGAAAGGACGATGTCGTCGAAATCGTATTTTTCCAGCAGGGCGATATGGCGCCGGGCGGATTCGACCATCGCCTCCGCGGTCGGAGAACCATATTTTACGAGCAAGGCCGATTCCAGCGAACCGGAATTGATGCCAATGCGGATCGGGATATGGCGCGGCCGACAGGCTGCGACGACGGCTTTGACGTGGTCGTCGGCGCCGATGTTGCCGGGATTGATCCGGATCTTGTCGACGCCCTGGTTCACGGCTTCGAGCGCAAGCCGGTGATCGAAGTGGATGTCGGCGACGAGCGGAATGGCGATCTGGCGTTTGATTTCACCGAGCGCGCGGGCGTCGGTCATGTCGAGGACGGCGACGCGGACGATCTGACAGCCGACGTCCTGCAGCCGGCGGATCTGGGCGACGGTTGCCGCGACGTCGCTCGTCGGCGTCGTGGTCATGCTCTGGATGACGATGGCATCGTTCCCGCCGATCTGAATATCGCCGACGAAAACGGGCTTGGTACGGTTTCGCTGATACATGTTATCACCTAAATTTCATTATACTATAAACACGGAAAAAGTGTATCCCGAATCGCGGAATAAACCTTCCCGGACCGGTCGGTCGAAAACTGTGAAATCGGTGTGAAAACGATCGAATTCCGCTTCGATCCCCTTGCATTTCAACACCGTTGGACTATAATGAAATTGACCAGTAAAAAGAACCTTTCGGGTTCCCGTGAACCAGCCGTTCATCACCCCGTTTGTTGATCCGGACCAACGCGTTCGGGTAGTATAAACAACATAAGAAAGGAGGCTCTTTCCATGGCAGTTTTTAATAAACCGGTGAAACCGGAAGTAAAGCCGCAACCGAAACCGGAAGTGAAACCCGCTCCGAAGCCGGAACCGAAAGTCGCTCCCAAACCCATCGGCAAGAAATGACATCCGCGCTATCCAGGTAAAATGACCGACCGAGCCCAGGCTCCCTCGGTCATTTTTTTCAGTGGTCGGTGGTTTCGGCCGGGTTCGGGCGGGAATACGGGACCGGCGGTTGACAAAAGCGGATTTTCCCGTTAAGATACGAAGTGCAATACCGGATCGATGTCGCAATCAAAGGAAGTGGCTCGTGCCTACCCGTTCGCTCGTCAAAATCGCTCTGTTCGCCGCCCTGACGGCGGTTTCGGTCTATTTCATTCCCCCGATCGCGATCCCCGGCATCGCGGTCGCTTTCACGCTGCAGACCCTGTTCGTCCTGCTCGCCGGTTATCTCCTGACGCCCGCCGAGGCGTTCACGGCGATGGCGGTCTACATCGGCATCGGCGCCATCGGCCTGCCCGTCTTTTCCGGCGGCCAGGGTGGCATCCAGACGATTCTCGGTCCGACCGGAGGATTCATCGTCCTGTTTCCGGCGGTGGCTTTTGCGATCGCGGCGCTCCGGAAGAAGATGAAGAACCCGCTTTCGCGCATCGGGATCGGCATTCTCATCGGCATCCTTGGCCTTTATGTGCCGGCGGTCGCCTGGCTGGCACTTTCGCTCCAGACGGGTTATTTCGTGACCCTGCTGGCGATGGCACCCTATGCCCTGTTCGACGTCGTCAAGGTCGTCATCGCCGAATTCATCGCCCGCAAGGCCGAACGGGCGCTTTCCGTCACCTGAATGGCAAAAAACAAACCCCGATCCGGAAACCGGAATCGGGGTTTTGCATCTAGGGGGATCACAAATAGAGATTCATCATCAGGGTATCGTAATATTCGCCATCGATGCACAGTTGTTTCGCATATCGGCCGATGTGCTGGAATCCGGCCCGTTCGTAGACGTGGATGGCGCCGCCATTGTCGGCGCGCACCTTCAGGTGGATGACTTTGATCACACCCGTCGCCCTCGCGAATTCGATCAACTGGAAGATGATGGCCGTTCCGACACCCTGGTTCCAGTATCGTTTCAGCACGGAAATACCAATTTCGGACGTGTGGGCAAGCCGACCCCTCGTCGGCGCGTTGATGTTCGCCAGGGTGATGATGGCGTCGTCAACGACGCCGCAAAAAATCGCCGAAGTCGCCATTTCCGCCAGCTTGGTAAGAAATTCGCGTTCCTGACTGACATCGAATGGGATGCCTTCGGAACCGAACGTCATATTGCCGGATTCGCCACCGACCGTCTTCAGATAGGCGAGGATCGCTTCGCTGTCGTTGGGGGTCACTTTCC
This sequence comes from uncultured Candidatus Izemoplasmatales bacterium, assembly GCA_964519115.1. Taxonomy (GTDB): domain Bacteria; phylum Bacillota_I; class Bacilli_A; order Izemoplasmatales; family Hujiaoplasmataceae; genus UBA12489. Next base: position 870 of record CAZFHR010000067.1, on the reverse strand, counting down.
GGATGAGCATCGTCTCGCCGTTCTTGAGGGTAACGGTTTGCATGATATCACCTCTTGGGAAGATGATAGCCCCAGCAATCCCATTTGTCAATATCCACGCTGAAATTCAGTCACGTCTCCGTAACGAAACCGACAAAATTAATGATGTGAATTTCTTGCAATGGCACGGGGGTTGCGGTATAATGTAAATCGCCGGTCCGCCGACCGGCCGGAATGGCGGTTTCGTTTCGCCCGCTGAACCTGCGAACGCGTCATCCACACCATGGTTTACCTGATGAACGACGCCGCCGCCTTTGCTTACACGCCGTGCCTACTGGGTCCGGTCGTGGCGCAAACGAAGCCACCACGCCGATATTATGCAAGCCAAAACATCATATTTCCACCCTTGAAGAATCGAGAATCCGGTGAAAACCCGTCTCGATTCTTCTTTTTTGCCGCTCCTTTTCCCGCTTTTTTCGGTAAAAAGGTTGTTATCTGGGAAAAAATCGTTTATGATACGGTTGTCGGGATGCCCGAGGATCGGGGACCGGCAAGGCAGAAGATGTCAGATTCGATCCAAGGGGGCCGATATGAAGCAAGACCAGCGAAAAACAGCATTGTTGCGGGCTCAGGTGCTCAAATCCCGCATTGAAGACTATCTGGAAATCCGGGAAAGGATTTCCAAAGGCCGCGAGCGTCAGCAGCAAAACGACGCCCGCAAGGCCGAAATCCTCGCCATCCTCGGCGCCGAACCATCAGCCTGGGACGACTGGCAGTGGCAACTCAAAAACCGCATCACCAATGCGGCCGGTCTCGCCCGCTTTCTGCCATTGACGACTCAGGAAAGACAGGACATCGAACGCGTCGAGCAAACCTACCGCTTTGCCATCT
>CAZFHR010000066.1:0-6881 GCA_964519115.1 uncultured Candidatus Izemoplasmatales bacterium | reverse complement strand
GTTCCCCGTCGCACCGATCGGGGCTTCGGAAATCGCTTATGTCAAACCTTTGTTCGCCGGGGAAGCGATCCGGATCTTTTATAAAAAAGAAGGTTTCCGGGTCGAATTCAGCGGCCGCGTATGGCGCGACCAGCAGTGGATTTTGGCGTTTGCCGGCAGTTATTCCTGCGACTGAAAAAAATCGCCCCGACCGGTGATCCCGGCAGGGACGATTTTTATTTTGATGTTGAAGCGCGCCTGATGAGGGCGCGGCTGCGCCATTTACCCGACGCCCAGCGTGAGAAGAGGACGATGGAGCGGATCATTTCATCGGCGGCGATGGCGATCCAGATGCCGGCGAGACCGAGACCGGCGACAATGCCAAGAAGATAGGCGGCGGCGATCATCACGGTCCACTGCACTGCGACTGCCACATAGAACGGATAGCGGATATCACCCGCTGATTTCAGGGAAGTGCCGACGACCATATTGACGGCCCGTCCCATTTCCAGTCCGACGTCGATCCAGACGATCGTCTTCGCGAGAAGGATGATCTCGGGATTGTCGGTGAAGAGTCGGACCAGAGATCCAATCGCGAAAACGAAAATGGTCATAACGACGGCGGTGCTGATGAGTGAAATCTTCAAACTATGACGGACGACGCGGTCGCATTCGTCGGCATCGCCGGCTCCGGTGAGGTGCCCGACCATGATCGTCGTGGCCGAAGCGACCGATGCCGACACCGCCCAGGAAAACATCGCCACCGTTTCGTAATAGGTTTTGGTCGTGATGGCGATCGCTCCGATCGCCGCCACGAAACTGGTGATGATCAGCTGCGATCCGGTATAGGAGATGTTTTCGCCGGTTGAAGGCAGACCGATGCGCAGGATGTCGCGCAGAATCTGCTTCGGGAAGGGGCGGAAAATCCGGAAGGAAACCGACACGTCGGCGCTGCGAAACAAAAAGAGGGCAAGCAGGAGGAAATAGACGATCCGCGCCCCGAGCACGCTGATCGCCGCACCGGCGACGCCAAGCGACGGAATGCCCAGACCTTCGACGCCGAAGATCAACACGTAGTTTAAAATCAGATTGACGACATTGGCGACGAGGGAGGCCATCATGCCGACCTTCGTGTAACCGTGACTGAAGATAATCTGCGACATCGAGAACGCAACGGCCTGTAGGACGAACACGGAGGCGACGATGGAAATATAGGTCTGACCAAAGACGAGGAACGTGCCTTCGAGATTGAGGATGACAAGGAAGGTTTTCCCGAAAAGGAACATGACCGCAGTACCGATGGCGCCGATCAGAATGGCGACGGTGATGGCCATCCCGCCGACGCGGGCGGTGAGATCGGAGCGTTTGGCACCGATGTACTGGGCGGACAGGATGCCGGTTCCTACGGAAATGATCATGAAGACGAGATGAAACATCGCGATCAGCTGGTTGGCGACGCTGATGGAACCGGCCGCATCATCGGAATACGCCGCGAGCATCATCGTGGCGACATTGCCGATCACCATCACGAGCATCATCTCGACGAAAAGTGGCCAGGCCAATCTGATCAATTCGGTTTTCCGTTCCGGTTTCAAACGTTCCGCCATCGCACCCGCCCCTTTCGTATCCTTCTCCTATTATATCACCGTTCCCAGCCGGTGCAAGCGACGCGGGCGAAAAGACGGCAGCCGGTGCCAGATGTCAAAAAAATTGGACATTAGACGATTTTTTTTGTATAATATTAAATAGCATTCGGAGGTTCAAAATGGCTCTTATGTTCTTCAAACGGGCGTATTTCCGACCGGATGACTATCGGAAAAGCGTCTCCGACATCGATTATGACCGTCTGAAAAGCCAGGGAGTGGACATTTTGTTCATCGATTTGGACAACACTCTCGCTCCCTATGATGAATCCTTGCCTTCCATCTGGGCGATGGCGCTCCTGAAACGTCTCTTGACCGCTGGGTTCACTATTGTTCTTATATCGAACAATCATGAAGCGCGGGTCAAGCGCTTCGCCGCTGCCGTCGGGCTACCGTATATCTACAGCGCCAAAAAACCATTCGGGTTCGGGTATCGGCGGGCGGAAAAACGGTTAGGCAGACCCGATCGGAGCCGCATCTGCGTCATCGGCGATCAGCTGATGACCGATGTCTATGGAGCCAAGCGGCTGGGGTACCGGGCGATTCTCGTCGATGCCCTGAAACGGAAAACGGAAAAATGGTTCACCCGGATCAATCGGGTTCTCGAACAAAAAGCGCTGGCCGACATGCAAAAAGCGGATCCGGCGTGGTTCGCCGAAATGAAACTAGCAGAGAAGAGGTAGACGATGATGGACGAACTGTTCTGTTTGGGTTGCGGTGCCAAGATTCAAAGCCTCGATAAAAACCGGCCCGGATACATAGCGGAAAAAGTGCTGGCGGAAACCGATCCGAAACGGTTGCTCTGTCAGCGCTGTTTCCGCATCCGCAATTATTCCGACGTCATCACGCTTTCGCTCTCCAACGACGATTATCTGACGGTCATCAACAAGATCAGTCAGGAAAATGCTCTGATCGTCAAAATCGTCGACATCTTCGACTTCTCCGGATCATTCGTCCCGGCAATCAAGCGGCTGACCGGTAACCACGACGTCCTGCTCGTCGGCAACAAGATGGATCTGTTGCCCAAGAACGTCAAGCAGGAGAAAATTCTCTCCTGGTTGAAACAGATGCTCGCCATTGAAGGATTCACCGTCCTCGACAGCATTCTGATTTCAGCGAAATACGGAAACAATTTCGATGACCTGATGGCCATGATCTATCGATACAAAGGCAATCGCAACGTTTATCTCGTCGGTTCGACCAATGTCGGTAAATCACGGATCATCAACCAGATCCTGCGTCGCTATCTGGGCGCCAATGCCGACATCGTCACGGTTTCGACGAATCCGGGAACGACGATCGGCCTGATCGGGTTTCCGCTCTCTGACGGCACGATGATCTATGACACCCCCGGCGTCATCAACAAACACCAGTACACCCATTACTTGACGCGGCCGTCCTACAAGATGACGGTGCCGAAGAAAGAGATCAAACCGCTCGTCTTCCAGCTTGCGGAAGGTCAAAGTCTCTTTTTCGGCGGCCTTGCCCGCATCGACGTCATTTCCGGCGAAACCGGAGACAAGATCAATCTCGTCACCTACTTCGCCAATACCCTGAACGTCCACCGGACGAAGACGGAGCGCGCCGACGTGCTGTACGAGACGAAGCTCTATTCGCTTCTGACGCCGCCATTCAGCGAAGAGGAAAAACTGCCGAAATGGGTCTATCACGATTTCAAGATCCGCGACAACCTGAAATATGACATCGTCTTCTCCGGTCTCGGCTTCGTGACGCTTCGCGGACCGTTCAACGTCCGCACGCATGCCCCGTTCGTCGTCGGCGTCTACGCCCGGCCGGCAATCATCTGAATGAAGACGTTCGCTGAACTGTTGCCATTGATCCGGCAACGCCTTGAGACGAATGGCCGGCATCACCGGTTCCGCCATGTCGAAGGCGTGATCGATACGGCCGTCCTTTTGGCCCAAGCCCATGGCGTCGACGTCGAAAAGGCGCGGATCGCCGCGTTGCTGCACGACAGCACCAAACTGGACGACCCGGCGGAAAACCGTCGCCGCATCGCGCTCAGATACGGTGAAGGCGAAGCCGACAGGTGGCCGCCGCAACTCTGGCACGGCCTGGCCGCAGCCCAGTATGCCAAGGCCGAACTCGGGATTGATGATGCCGACATTCTGAACGCGATCGAAAATCACAGTGCCGGTCGGCCCGGCATGTCGAAACTGGAAAAAATCATCTTCGTCGCCGATTACATCGAACCGTACCGTAAATATGACAACGCTTCGATCCGGACGGCCGCATTCGCCGATCTTGACCGTGGCGTCGCACTCGTTTTGCAAGAAACCGACCGCATCCTCGCCGAAAAAGGCTGGGCACGCGCCGAACGCGGCGATGCGGCCTGGGCGGAATACCGCCGATTATTGGAGGAATAGAATGACCCAACTGCTCGAACGCGTCGCCAAAGCATTATCCGATCTCAAGCTCCGCGACATCAAAATCTATGATTTCCGCGATTACTCGCCACTCTACGACTTTTTAATTCTGGCGACTGGTAATACGGAAAGACAGGTCGCGGCTTCCGTCCGCCATCTTGTCGATGCGCTGCCGGAAATGAAGCTGAACAAGATCGAAGGCGCCGCCGAAGCCCGATGGATCCTGTTTGATCTCGGCGACATCATCGTCAACGTAATGCATAAAGAAGAACGCGACTACTATCAACTGGAGAAACTGTTCATACAGCGGGAGGAAGTCATCATCGATGGAATCACCGGTCAGTTATGACAGCCTCGCGAAATTCTACGACGCCTTCATCGATCAGGATGTCTATGACGCATATCTTGAACTGATGAACCGATATACTTCCCAAGGGACGGTGCTCGACATCGGCTGCGGAACCGGCAACCTTTCGCTCGAACTGGCGGACGTCGGATATGCCGTCACCGCTACCGACCTTTCGGAAGAAATGCTCGCCATCGTCAGTTATCGCGCCCGTGAAAGGGCATTGCCCCTCCAGGTCTATGTCTATGACATGCTCGATCCGATCAACGAGCGCTTTGACACCGTAATCGCATCGATGGACGTGATCAACCATCTCTCCGACCTCGAGGATGTCCACTTCGGACTCATGAACATCTTTGATGCCTTGAATGTGAACGGCGTTTTCATCTTCGACGTCCTTTCGGCGGAGTACATCGATGCCCTCGACGGCTATTCCGAAGAAGATACCGAATTTCATTTTCTCTGGCAATGCCAAAAGGGCGAGACGCCGCACAGCATCGTCCATACCGTGACACTGCATCTGAAGGACGGCGACCAGAGTGTCCGGATTTTCGAAGAAACGCATCCGCTCAACGAATATCTCCGGATCGCCGAGACCGTCGGGTTCGCCCTGCTTGAGAAAATCGCGATGCCGGAGCGGACGATCATCGTCCTGCAAAAAACATAAGACAAAAAGCCCAAACGGCGTAATATGTTCCACGAGGTGGGAAAATGGCACAATTCGTGAAACGTTATGCGGGCTTTTTTTTGTTGGTCGCGGCGATCTCGGGACTCATCTATCTGAATATCGGCGGTTCCGTCCAGGCGGATACGACGACAACCATCACGACGACGGCATCGACTAGCATGACGACCACAGCGTCGACCCTGCCGGCAATCGCCGCCGTCGACATCCGTGGCTGCGTGGTCCGCCCGGGAACCTACGCCGTCGTCGCCGGCGCCACGGTGGATGACGTGATCGCACTGGCCGGAGGCACGACGGCCCGCGCCGATCTTTCCGGCGTCAACCGGGCCAAAGCGGTCTATGACGGCATGGTCGTCCTGATTCCGGAACTCACCGCGACAACGGTCGTCCGCGAGTATGTGTACGTCGACGTCAAAGGCGCCGTGCAATACCCTGGCGTCTATCGGATCGAACTGGGATTGCGGGTGTATGATGCCATCATGATGGCGGGTGGATTCACCGGCAACGCCGATGTCATGGCGATCAACCTCGCCAAATCCGTAACCGACGAAATGATGATCGTCATTCCTTTTACTGCGGCGACTACGATCGACGGGACGGAAGACACGGATGACACCGCCGGCAAAATCAACATCAATACCGCCACCCTCGACCAGCTCGATACACTCTATGGCATCGGCTATATCCTCGCTCAGCGGATCATCGACTACCGGGCCGAATACGGTGACTTTGAAGCCATCGAGGACATCATGAAAGTCGACGGCATTAAGGAAAGCGTCTATGAACAGATTAAGGACGACATTGTCGTCTGATGCCGGGCGGTTCATCCATCTCGGCATCTTCGCGGTCCTTGCCGTCCTTACCGTCAACCATCTCATCGTCCTGCCGTTTTTGATCGCGGAAGCGGTGTATCTTTGGCAAAGCGCCCGGCGGATATTCGCCGCTGCGCTTTTTTTGACCGCGGTGATCGGCATCCGGTTCGTCCTGATCGCAACCGAACCGGCTTTTACCCAGACGTCGTTCGCCGGAACCGTCACCGCTGTCGAATCCGGGCGGATCACGGTCCGGACGGGAAGTCAAAAGATCTATGTTTATCATAAGCTGACCACGGTCTTCGTTCCCGGCGATACCGTCGAAATATCCGGCAGGACGGGGCAATTTGAACCGCAATCGATCGAACATGGCTTCAATGATCGCCGGTATCTCAAGGCCATCGGCATCACCGGGTCCATGTTTGCCACCGAAATTACCATAACTGGCAGGAAGTTTGCCCTCGGAATCATTCCCTTTCGCCTGAAAGCCTACGCCGCTTCCCTATGCGACGGACCAGCAGCGATGATGATCGGGCTGTTCGTGTTCGGCGACTCCGGGTACATGCCCGCGGATCTGGTGGCTGCGAGCGCCGAACTGGGCATTTCCCACGTCTTTGCGATTTCGGGGATGCACGTTGGCGTGATTGCTTTGTTTCTTGAGGCGTTTCTCAAAAGACTCCATCTCGGAAGGACCTTCCGTGCCATCGCTGTCGCCGCCATTCTCGGCTTCTATACCCTTGTGACCGGAGGCTCGGTATCAGTCGTCCGGGCGGTCGCCCTTTATGTCGCCGCCATCGTCGGGCATACGGCGAAACTGCCTTTTTCCACCACCGACCTGATGGCTTTCGTTCTCATCGCCGTCCTCATCGTTAACCCGTTTTCCTTGTTTCTCATCGGCTTTCAACTGAGTTACCTGATCGCATTCGCCATCGTTCTGGGATCCGAACTGATCGCTGATCAGGCGCCGATCCGTCGGCTTCTCAAAATCGGCCTGCTCTTTATTTATGAGGCCTTCCAGTTCCGTTCTTT
>CAZFHR010000065.1:0-7046 GCA_964519115.1 uncultured Candidatus Izemoplasmatales bacterium | reverse complement strand
TGGGTGCCGAAACCGACGCTGGCAACTACGTCATCGTCGGCGGCGATTTCAATCAGACTTTTCCCAATGCCGTGACCTACACGGATGACGGAGAAGGCAATCTCGTCCCCAGTTACCTTTACGAACTCAAAGATCCGACGTATTGGCAGGCCTATGGCATGGATGGTACGTGGTTTGCGGCAAACGGCTGGCATTATGGCGTGGATACGTCTCACCCGACATGCCGTCTCCTCAATCACCCGCTCGACACCCTCGAGCCGGCCAACAACCAGTACTACCTGATCGACGGTTTTCTGGTTTCGGGCAATATCGCGATCGAACTTGTCACGACCCTTGATCTCGCCTTTGCGAACAGCGATCACAATCCCGTCGTCATGTCGTTCCACCTGATGTGAAGAAAAAGCGTCCGAACCTGTCTATTGACAGTCGAACGCTTTTTTTCATGCTTTGGTGAGATGATGGAATGCCGATCCGTTTACTTCTTTTCGCGTTTGAAGCAGAGGAACCAGTCAAGACAGTAGGTGTCTTCGCTCTTCGTTTCCATCCGCTCCTTGGCGACGCCGCAGGATCCCGCCGTCGGAACGATCGTATCCTGTCCGGGACGCCAGTCCGCCGGCGTGGCGACGTGATCGGCATCGGCTTTTTGCAAAGCGAGGATGATGCGCTTGATTTCATCGAAATTCCGACCAGTCGACAGCGGATAGTACAGAATCAGCCGGATCTTGCCTTCGGGATCGACGACGAATACGGCACGGACGGCCTGGGTGTTCGATTGGCCGGGCTGAATCATGCCGTAAAGGTTGGCCACATCCATGCGGATGTCTTCGATCAGGGGGAATTTCACCTCGATGTTCTTGAAGTTCTTCCATTCCAGTTCCTTGATTTTGCGAAGCCAGGCGATGTGGGCGTAGATGGAGTCGACCGAAAGGCCGACGAGTTCGGTGTTGAGCGCCTTGAACTCATCCGTCATACTGGCAAAGGTCATGAATTCCGTTGTGCAGACCGGCGTGAAATCGGCCGGGTGCGAAAACAGAATCACCCATTTACCGCGGTAATCATCGGGGAAAGTGATCATCCCCTGCGTCGTTTTGGCAATGAAATGCGGTGCATTGTCGCCAATCAGCGGCATTCTTCCCGTAACGGGATTGTCCATTTTTGAATCTCCTCTCTTTTGAAATCGATATTCATTCCCATTTCATCATAACACAAACCGGCTGCGATTTCCGGCGATAAAAAGAAAAAACGATGAAAATATCATCGTTTTTCAAACAGGCAGGCCAATACTTTGTCAACGTCGCGAACGATGTCGACGATGTCGAAATAGGGCAGTCCATAGATTTCCGCTTCGGTTTTCAACCGTTCGCTTTCGCCGATCAGGTAACGAACGAGCTTGTACATCGCTGCCGGCGAATAGGCGAGAAACCACGCGTTTTCGACGTCGGCCGCATGCAATTGCAGTTCCGCCGCCTTGGCGTTCGGGTCGGCGGAATCATAGCCGAGATAGACGATGCGGATCTTGCCGGGGAACGCCTGAATCAGGCGGGCGGCGAAGGCCGGCAGGAAATGAACCCCTTCGATGACCTGGTCGACAGCGTTTTCCGCCATTGTTTCGATCATCGCAAAAAGGTAGGGTTCGAGCGCCCTGGCGACGTCGCGATCGTCGTCTGTGTGATCGACGCCGATCGTCGGGTTGGCTTTCGAAAGCGACATCATCAGGTAATCGGTCGAAAATACGGCAATCCGGCGTTCCTGCAGGATTCGTCGCGCCACATACGTTTTCCCCGCTTTCGCGATTCCGGAAACGATATAGATCATGTCATTCCTCCTGGCGAAAATTCAAAAAGCGCTTCAGTACCTTGAGAAGATATGGCTGGTTCCGCCGGTCTCAGGCTTTTTCGGCGACTTCAGCGCGCTGACGGACGGCTGCGGTGATTTCTTCATAGTATTTTTCGTTGATGAAGTACTTCTTTCTTAACACGATGAATGAGCCGACGATCATCAGAACCGGCAGGAAGGTGATCGCCAGTCGCAGGATGACCCGCGCCGCCGTATCGTCGGCCGCCATGTTGTGGAAGACGCTGTCGGCCGCCGTATTGATATTCATCTGCCACCGTGTCGCCGCAATGGCAAGCAAAGCGGCATAGGTCGGCGCATCGACGGCGTCGCCACCGGCCGCGACGAAGGCGATGTACGCCGCAAGATCGGCGGATTCGGCTTCGGTGGCGTTTGCGATCGTGAACACCTGATTCTCCGGCGCCTGAAGCGCGCCGTATACGATGGCCGGATTGTTCTCTTCATCGAAATCGAAGCTGTCAAGCAGGCTTGTGCCATCGTAGGCGGATTCGAGGTAGGCGAGCCTCTCGGCGTTCGTTTTGACTTCGCTGTAGGAATTCTTCAGATATTCGAGGGCGCTGACGTTCTGGCTCATCAGGAAAACGCCAGAAATCAGAAGGACTGCCGCGAAAATGCCCTGTTCGATGGCGCTTCCAAACTTGGCGACGAACGGCCTGAGGGCGAAAACGATTGCTTCGTTGCGTTCCCCCGTCTTATACTGGTTGTATTCGATGGTGTTCGCCATGTTGACGATGAGAACCATGTAGAAGATGGCTTGCCCGGAGAAGACGAGAAAGCCGAATAAACAGACGGTGACGACGTTGATCGGGATGAACCAGTCGAACCACCCGAGCGATAGAATCGCGACGTAGCCGACGACGGTGCGGATGATGCTGTACGTCATCAGTTGCTTGCGGGTGAATTTCTTGGCAAGGGCCGCATAAAAACTCTGAACCACGATCGTCGAAATGCCGAACGTCGCGATGAAAGCGAGGGTGAGCGTGCCGTTATAGCCGATTTCAAGATAGAAAAAGTTGTAACCGAGGGCGACGAGCAGTCCCGAACCGACGGTATACAGGATCAAAGCCAGCGAAGCCCAAAGCAGTTGGTCGTTATGGAAAATAACATAAAACATTTTCTTGAGCGTCGCTTTGTCCGCATTGCGGGACGTTTCCGCTTCCTGTGGTTCCTTGACGCCGAAAACGGTGAGGAACGTGCACGCAAGGAAGATGGTGACGAAGAGGATCGAAACCATCCGGTAGCCGGCGACGGCATTGCCGACGGTCGTGAAACTGACGATCGCGTTGGCGATGAAAGCGCCGACGCCGGCAAAGACGACGACCATCGTCGTGATCGAATCGCGATCCTTCTTGTTGTGCGACAGCGCCGGAATGAGCGACCAGTACGGGATGTCATTGAGCGTGAACGCAAGTTCCCAGAACAGATAGATGATGGCGAAGAAGACAACGAATCCCCAGCCGGTGACGGCGCGGAAATTGAACATGATGAGAATGGCAACGCCCGTCAAAATGCCGCCGATCAGAATCCAGGGCCGGAATTTGCCCCATTTCGAATGGGTGTTCTCGACGATCGAGCCCATGAAAGGATCGTTGACGGCGTCCCAGACGCGGCCGATCACGAGCATGATTCCGATCACGCCGAACTGCTGCCGGTTCAACCCAAGTCCCGAAAACTGGATATAGGTCATGAGGAAGGTCGCTACCAGCTGGTAGATCATGTCACGGCCGATGCCGCCGATGCTGTAACTCCATTTGTTCTTTGACAGCAGTTTCTTTTCGATGCTCAGTACGTCAATGCCCATACGATTCCTCCGAGGGTTGATTTTGGGATCTGTCCGGCCTATAATGCGTTAAGCGTTTTCAGTAAATCTTTCTTCATCATTATATCAAGAATTTGGTGAAAAGGACATATCTCAATTTTCCTTTACGCATAAATTCGGCGAATCATGTCATGAAAAGACCCCGAACGTGGTATAGTAGAGTTGGTGATGAGATGAAAAAAATCCTTTCCCGCGCCGATTTGCTGGAACTCCGACGGAATCCGATCGCGATCGTGATCGCCAAAGGACGTTCCTGTCCGGCCTGCATCCCGGTGGCGGAGCGAATAGCGGAAATGACTTCACGCTATCCGATCGTCTCCGCGTACGAAGTCATGATCGAAGACGTCCCGCAATTCCGGGGCGAATACCTCATCTTTTCCGTTCCGACCGTCATCGTCACCGCGATGGGACGGGAAGTTCTGCGTCAGTCGCGATTTTTTGATTACGAACGGATCGAATCCCTGCTGGCCTACGAGTGCGATAAGCGAGTCTGAAAACCGTCTTCCGGAAATGCCGGAGGACGGTTTTTCTATCGATCCTCGCCAGGAGCAGAGAGCCAACCAGGATACTTCCGGCCCTTGAGCGTCGGCGAGCGCATCTTTTGACAAACCCCTCACCGCCCGCTTATAATAGAATGCTAAATTAAGGGAGGCATTCATCATGAACGAAACTATGATAACAAACGCAACAACCTCTATTGATCCGGTCGAGAAAGTCGACTTCTATTACTTTACCGATCCCGCCTGCTCCCATTGCTGGGCGCTTGATCCGGTCATGAACCGGGTCAAACACGAATGGGCGGATCATCTACGCGTCGTGACCGTGATGGGTGGGATGATCGAAAATGGCATGACCTTCAAAGACCGAACCTCCGAGGCAGCCGCCGAGATGGCTTCCCACTGGGCGGAAGTCGGACTCTATTACAACATCCCGATCGACGGATCAATTTGGACCGAAAATCCGATTTCATCGACCTGGCCGGCCAGCATCGCCTACCTCGCGGTGCAGAAAAAGGATCCGGAAGCGGCATCTAAATTCCTGCGGACGGTCCGGGAAGGCGCCTTCATCGAGAAAAAAAACATCGCTTTGCCGGAAGTGTTGGCACCGATGCTTCAATCCGTCGGGCAGGATGCTGAAGCGATTCTGGAATTCGCCGCCTCCGAAGCCGGGAAAGCTCTGTTGACGGAGAATATGCGTCCGCTGGCCGAACTCGGCGTCACCGGTTTCCCGACCGTGGTCATCGTCAATGAACGCGGGGAAGGCGTCAAGGTCGTCGGATCGCGGACGACTGATACCAACCGGAAAGCGATGCTTCGGGCGATGAAACCCGATACCCTGTTACACGCAAGGAAGCCCGAACCGCTGGCATCGATGCTCGATCGCATCCCGACCTTCTTCGATCATGAAGCCGAAAAGATCTATGATGTGCGCAAGGAAGATTTCGATACGTTCGTCGCCAGTCAACTGCAGGCCGGTACGTATGAAACGGGCGAAAAACTCGGTCATCGATTCGTTCGAAAAATAGCATAAAAAAAACAAGGCCAACCCTTAAGGGAAGGCCTTGTTTGCTTTCAGATGTGTTCCCAGAAGCGGGTGAAAATCAGCATCGCAATCGCGATTCCGGCAAACAAGATCACGGCGAACGGAATCAGAACGCCGTAGATCGCCTTGATCATCGCGAACCGTTCTTTCCGGGTCAGCTCCGTTTTGGCAAGATCGTTCTGACGTTCGCGATAGAATGAAGCGGGTTTCTTCGGAACGCGCCCGGAGGTCTGGTATTGGTCGAAGTCCATCGGTACGACCGTGCGGCCGTCATCGACGAACGTATCTTTCTTTTTTGTTGCCGGCGCCATGATGCCACCTCCCTGGCGATTCTTCAATTGAAAATCCGATCATTCCGCTTTCTTGATGTCGGCGGCTTTGTGCTTTTTTACCTCCGTCGTCGCTTTCTGCTTCTCCAGCGCGAGTTCGGCAACGAGTTTGACGTTTTCCGCCATCACGTCCGGATCATATAGATGACATTTCAACTTGTGGTTGGATTCGATTTCGCGATCGAGGGGAATGATGCGCGAACAGATGGGCATCGCTTTCGGGCAGCGAGTGTGGAACTTGCAGCCCTTCGGCGGATTCGCCGGGCTCGGGATGCTACCTTCGAGGATGATGCGGTTGGGTTTGCGGTCCGGATCCGGCACCGGCACGGCCGAAAACAGGGCGACGGTGTAGGGATGGAGCGGATTTTCGAAAATGCGTTTCTTCGAACCGTATTCAACGAGATCGCCGAGATACATGACGCCGACATTGTCGGCGATGTATTCGACGACTGACAGGTCGTGAGAAATGAAGAGATAGGTGAACCCGTAGATTTCCTGAAGGCTCTTGAGCAGATTGATGATCTGGGCCTGAATCGAGACGTCGAGGGCGGAAACGGGTTCGTCGCAGACAATGAATTTCGGTTTCAGCGCCAAGGCGCGGGCAATGCAGATCCGCTGGCGCTGACCGCCTGAGAATTCATGCGGATAACGGTCGATCTGGTGGGGCTGCAGGCCACAGTCCGCCATGATTTTCATGATATAGTCCCGATATTGACTCCGGGGAACGATATCATGTTCGCGGACGGCTTCGCCGATGATCTCGCCAACCGGCATCCGCGGCGACAGCGACGAGTAGGGATCTTGGAAAATCAACTGAATTTGCGGCCGGAGCTTGCGCAGTTCTTCTTTTTTCAGTTTGAAGATATCGATGCCGTCATAGGTGACGCTGCCTTTAGTGGCCGGCGTAAGCCGGAGGAGCGTCCGGCCGATTGTTGTCTTGCCACAGCCGGATTCGCCAACAAGACCCATTGTTTCGCCTTCCTTGATGGTGAAGGAAACGCCGTCGACGGCCTTGACCCACCCGACGACGCCCTGGAAGACGCCGGAACGGATCGGAAAATACTTGTAGAGATCCTTGACTTCGATCAATACGCGATTTTCACTCATTTTTTATCATCCTTTCCGCTGAGGAAACAAGCCACGAAATGGGTCGGCGTGATTTGGGTGAGGGGCGGATACTCGCCTTCGCAGACGACGCCCTGCCTGGCGCAGCGTTCCTTGAAATAACAGTTATCGGGCATGTTGATCGGGTTGGGAACCTGACCGGGGATGGAATATAGTCTTTCGTTCTGGGTAAGGGCGTTGGGACGCGACTTGATCAGACCGACCGTATACGGATGGCGCGGATCTTTGTAGATTTCGCGGGCGGTTCCCTTTTCGATGATCCGGCCGGCATACATGACGACGACGTAATCCGCCATTTCGGCGACGACGCCAAGATCGTGCGTAATCAGAAGAATGGACGCGTTGATTTTATCCTTCAGCCCGCGCAACAGATCAAG
>CAZFHR010000064.1:0-7209 GCA_964519115.1 uncultured Candidatus Izemoplasmatales bacterium | reverse complement strand
TGATCGAGTCGCCGGTTTCGGCGTTGAACTGCTCCCACATCTCATGAAGGCGTTCGGCATACCGGAGGACGGTTTCGTCGTCGATGTAATCGTCGCCGATGACGATCCGTTCGTTGAACTTCACGACATAGGGGGAGGTGTAGACGCCGACCTTGTAGCCGGCACAGAGGAGGATGTTCTTGATGAAATTGGCGGTTGAACCCTTGCCGTTGGTACCGGCGACGTGGACCGAGCGGAAAGCATCCTGGGGATCGCCTAAAAGGCGGCAGGCGTGCCGCATGCGGACGAGATCCGTTTTTTCACCGAAGCGGCGGGAGTTTTCAATCCACGCCACGGCTTCCTGGACATTGGCGAACATGTTATTTTTTGACGGCCTCGAGTCTTTCTAGCGCGAGTCGGAGATTCTCCGCGTAATCGGCGCGTTTGCACTTCTCCGCCTCGATTTTCGCGGCGGGAGCCTTCTTCAGGAAATTATCATTCATGAGCATCGCGTCGCTTCGCCGGATCTCGTTTTCGAGCCGGGCGATTTCCTTTTCCAGCCGGTCGACTTCGGCTCCGAGATCGACGAGCGATCCGAGCGGAAGATAGAGGGTGGCGCCGGGAAGAATCACCGTGAGCGCATGTTCCACCGGTGCGAGCGCGGATCCGATCGTCAACTGGCCGGGATTGAGGAATTTCTCCAGAAAGGCCCGGTTCGTCGTCAGGAAGGCGGCGAGTTCGTCGGTTTCGGTTTTGATCGCAACGTCGATCGGCTTGGCCGGCGAAACGTTGTATTCGTTGCGGATCTGCCGGACGCCGACGATCAGGTCGAAAATCCGTTCCAGCGCCGCGGATTCCGGGTAACTTGATCCGTCCGACGTCGGCCACGGGGCGACCATGATCGATTTCTCGCCATGCGGCAGCATCTGATAGATTTCTTCCGTGACGAACGGCATGAACGGGTGAAGCGCACGGACGATCGCCGAAAGGACGTGGAGCAGGACGGCTTTCGTCTCAGGTTTGTCCGCGGTCAGTTTCGCCATTTCGACATACCAGCTGGCAAAATCGTTCCAGGCGAAACTGTACAGTTTTTTCGCCGCTTCAGCGAATTCATAGTGGTCGAAGTCGGCATTCGCAAGATCGAGGACGGCGTTCAGTTTCGTCAGGATCCAGCGTTCGGCGACGCCGAATCCGGCCGGGTCGAGTTGCATGTCGGCCACGGTTGCGCCTTCCGTGTTCAGGAGGACATAGCGGGAAATGTTCCAAAGCTTGTTGATGAAGTTCCAGGCCGCTTCGACTTTCTCCGGTTCATAGCGGAGGTCGAGTCCCGGACTGGAATTGGTGGAGATGAAATAGCGGAGGCTGTCGGCGCCATAGGCGGCGATCACTTCCGCCGGGTCGACGCCGTTGCCCAGCGACTTTGACATCTTCCTGCCCTCGCCGTCGCGGATCAGCCCATGGATCAGGCAATCTTGGAACGGCGATTCGCCGGTGAATTCGATGCCCTGAAAGATCATGCGGGCGACCCAGAAGAAAATGATGTCATAACCGGTGATGAGGCAGTCGGTCGGATAATAGCGTTCCAGATCCTTGGTCTTTTCCGGCCAGCCGAGGGTCGAGAACGGCCAGAGGGCGGAGGAAAACCAGGTGTCAAGGACGTCTTCGTCCTGGCGCCAGCCGTCACCTTCCGGGGCCGAGAGGCCGCAGAAGATTTCTTCGCCGCGATACCAGACGGGGATTCGGTGACCCCACCAGAGCTGACGCGAAATGCACCAGTCTTCGATCATGCCCATCCAGTTGGCAAACGTCTTTTCAAATCGTTCCGGGACGAAATGGACGGTATTCTCGGCAATCGCGTTTTTTGCGAGCATGTCCATCCGGACAAACCACTGCTTTGACAGCCGCGGTTCGACGATGACGCCGGTCCGTTCGCTGTGACCGACGTTGTGGATCACCGGTTCGACTTTGGGAAGCAGGTTCAAAGCCTTCAGGTCGGCGACGAGCGCCTTCCGGCAGGCAAAGCGTTCCATGCCTTGATAGCGGCCAGCCCGAGCGTTCATCGTGCCGTCCTCGTTCATGCAAAGCGGCATCTCCAGATGCTGGCGACGGCCGACTTCGAAGTCATTGGGATCGTGAGCCGGCGTGACCTTGACGATGCCGGTGCCGAATTCGCGGTCGACGTAGGCGTCGGCGATGACGGGAATCTTCCGGTCGGTCGTCGGGATGAACACTTCGCGGCCGCGGATTTCCCGGAAGCGGTTGTCATCGGGATGGACCATCAGCGCCACGTCGCCGAACATCGTTTCCGGACGGGTCGTCGCGACCGTCAGGCCACCGGCGCCGCCGTCGGCGAACGGATAGGTGACATAATAGAAGGCACCGTTGATGTCGAGATGTTCGATCTCGATGTTGGAGAGTGCGGTCTTGGCTTCGACATCCCAATTGATGATGCGTTCGCCGCGATAGATGTATCCCTTTTCGAAAAGGCGGACGAAAACGACGTTGACGGCATCGGACAAGCCGGCATCGAGCGTGAAGCGTTCATGGTCATAGTCCAGCGATAGGCCGATCGCCGCCCATTGCTCATGGATGATGTCGGCGTATTCCTGCTTCCAGTTCCAGGCAGCCTCGAGATATTTTTCGCGTCCGAGGTCGAAGCGGCTGATGCCCTGGCTCTTCAGCCGGGCGTCGACCTTCGCCTGGGTGGCGATGCCGGCATGATCCATGCCGGGCAGATAGAGGGCATCAAAGCCCTGCATCCGTTTCCGCCGGATCAGGATATCCTGGAGCGTCGTATCCCAGGTATGGCCAAGATGCAGCTTGCCCGTGACGTTGGGCGGCGGAATGACGACCGTGAAGGGCTTCTTCGTCTGATCCCCCGTCGCGAAGCAATGATTTTCCAGCCAGAATTCGTATTTGCCCGCCTCGACTTCGGCGTGTTCGTATTTCGGTTTCATTGTAATCATGGATAACTTCTCCCTTCCACGAGATTGCGTTTGCCGGCGAAGAATGCCCGGATCGTTGCCAGATTGTCGGATGAATGAATCGGCGGCAGATTGTCCGGACCGAACCAGCCGAACCCGAGCGATTCGGCATCGTTGACCGTCAGGTCGCCGCTCTGGATGGCGCCGACGAAACTGTGGCAGATCACTTCGGCCTTGTCGGTCTTTCGCCAGGTCATCGCCGGATTGATGAAGACGCCGATGAACCCCGTCAGCGCGACATCGAGGTTGGTTTCTTCCTTCACTTCGCGGATCGCGGTTGCGCTGATCGATTCGCCGAGTTCCATCAGACCACCGGGAAGCCCCCACAGCTGACTGTCGCTCCGTTGCTGAAGCAGGATTTCGCCTTTGGCGTTCGGGATCACCACGCAGGCCGCGTTCAAAATGATCTTTGCATCACCGACCAGTCCCCGGATCCAGACGATATAACTTTGATCTTGTGTCATTCGTGCATCCCCACTTTCGCAATAAAAAAAGCCGTCCTTGTTGAAAGGACGACGTTTGTCGCGGTACCACCTTTGTTCCAGTCGCAATGACTGGCGCTCAACTCCGTTAACGCCGGATACGTCTGCGGGTACTTGATTCCCCGCAACTGCTCGACGGCGACCTTCACGGAACCCTGCGTGGACTTCGCACCCAATCGTCCACTCGCTGGAGCCGGTTTTCCGTTACTCTTCCGCTTCTTCGCATTTGTTGTTTCTATTTTACCAACAATTCCTCGTCGTGTAAAGCAGATTCGGTCCGATTTTCACATTCGCGGCCATTCAGAGGCGGCCGGCGGTGAAAATCGGTCCGCTGGTTCGCCCTTTTCGCGCGGCGATCTTCACTTGGCACCGTGCAGTCGTGATACTTGCTGATGATGAGGACGCCGGCGCAAAAAGAGAGTTTCGCAAACGAAAGGGCGAGTCTGCCGCTGATCTTGGCCACGATGTCGTCATAGGCATGGTAATGTTCCGTTTCGTCCCAGGAATCCATGTTCTGGAGGCGACAGTTTTCGCGTTCGCGGTAGTCGAGGAAAAGAATGTCGCCCACATAGATCTTCCCATAGGGGGCGAGCCTTGACGTCAGATAGTCGATATAGTCGATGAATTCGTTCAGGGTGAGGTGATGCATCGCATAGGTCGCAACGATCACGTCCCATTTCTCTTCGGCCGCGGCCACCGGAATCCCGGCGCGGAAATCGGCGCAGAAAAGCCGGGCGCCCGGATGCCGAAGAGCGGCGATTTCGAGCATGTTCGACGAAACGTCGATGCCGGTCAGGTCGATCGATTCCGGTTTCAGTTTCGTTTCCAGCAAGCCGGTACCGATGCCGAGATCGAGCATCTTGGCGCGGTCGGGCAGCGTCCGCAGGGCGATTTCCGCCGCGATGAAATCGAGGGTTCTGACATACCCGGCGAATGGAAACAAATTTTCCTTGTCGCTTTCGATCACGTCCAGGTCGTAGGTGACGGCCAGCCGGTCGAACAGTTCTTTCATCATGACGATCACCTGTATTCTGCGAATTTCAATCCAAGAATGCCGTCGCCATCCCGGCCAGCCCGGCGACGACGATATGGTCGCTTCCGGCGGCGATGATGGCTTCCTGAATCACCGTTCCTGCCGTCGTTTCCCGGACGCACAGCGTCCGCGTCCGCTCCGCCGGCGCGATCATGACCGTGAAAGTCCCGATCGGGCGGATGTCCGGATGCCGATATTCCCATGTTTCATCATAAAGCAACAGATAGACGCGATCGGCCGCGCTGATGCCACAGGCGGCGACGCGCAAGTCGGCGGACTTGACAACCGGTCTGAACCACGTGGCCGCAGTCCCGGCGATGTGAAGATGGCGCGTGCATTCGGCAACCCCGCGGTAATGACGGTAAAGACCGGCCGGATCGATATAGGAATCCCACCACCAGTGCATCGCGGCGCCGGCGCCGCCGGCGAAGAGCCCGCCGTACAGGCACTGCAGGAAATGGATCCCCTGGGGATCCTGTCGGCGCGTCGTGAAGCCGCTGCGCCAGTCAAAGCCGATCTCGCTGTGGAGAATCGGCTTCCTGTACTTCTGAAACAGCCGTTCCTGGACATCCTGCAGCATCCCGACCGGATTCATGGCGACATAATCATAGGAATGGGGGTTGCAGAAATCGATATCCGCAAGCGCGTTGCACGCCCCATCGAAGCTTTTATGGCTGGTCGTGACGAGATGGCCGTAGGGATCGCCGGCCTTCAGAAAGGCCGCGGCCTTCGCATGCCACTGGGAGACCGTTTCGCCGTCGTAGGCGTCGGTCCAGTCGACTTCGTTGAAAAGTTCCCAGGCAAAGACGTTTTCGTATGTCGCAAAGCGGGCGAGCATGTAGTTGAACATGGCGCTGACATCGAGCCAGGCTCTTTCCGAGGTGAAAAACAGCTCCGGACGTTCAAGGTAGCCGCCACAGGTGGCGTTGAAGGGATTGTGTTGCCAGGCCGGATTGACTTTTTCGGAGAACAGACCATGCTGGAAAAAGCACAGGATGCAATAGATACCCCGAGCGGTGGCGTTCCGCAGGACGTGATCAAGTTTCGCCATTTCGTCCATGCGATCGGAAAAATCGGTCGTCGAGTGGGCAAAGAGGCCGAAATTCCAGGGCGTCAGCCAGATCCGCACGGTGTTGCCGCCGGCGGCGGCGATGGCGTCGAGCCAGTAGTCGTAACTGCCGACCTTTCCGGTCGAACGGGATGCCGGAACCGGCCACGAGAGGTTCTGGCCGTTGGGAAAGAAGTCCTGGCCGGCACCCGTGACGAAGGTCCGGTGGTTGATCGGTTCGACGCCGAGTCGAGTAGAGAAATCCCGGCGGCCGGCGACAGCCAAAAACGTCGCCGCCGACCGGGATTCAACCCGACCCTGATTGGACAGCGTAAACATCACTTCGTACCGACCGGGAAGTTCGGGAAGAAAACGCCAGGCATAGTGACCCGAACCCGACATAACGACCTGGTCACGCTCGTCGCTTGATGAAGATCCGATCGTGTAGGGTACGGTCCAGAAGGCCGCAACCGTCTTGACTGACCCGTCGGGACAGCCCACTGTCGCCGTCAGTTTGAAAGCATCGGCCGCAAACGGCCGGAAGGCCGCTTCGTCGGTCCCGGAAACCACGAACGAAAGTTCAAACGCCTCGAAGACGGGGGCTGATGCCGGCCACCCGGTGATCGCAAGGATTTCAAATCTGGCCATGGCTGCGCCTCAGAGAAAAGCTTCGAGCCGCCACCAGACGGCGTCGATGTTTTCCTTGGTTTTCGCGGAGAAGACGATGAGTTCGTCGCCCGCTTCCGGCTGGAGCGTATCGCGGATGATCTTGAGTTGTCTGGCGCGTTCGTTGTTGGAAAGCTTGTCGGCTTTCGTCAGGACGATCGCGACCGGAAGCCAGCGGATTTTATAATACCGATACATGACGAGATCATCGGCCGAAGGCGTCCGCCGCATGTCGAGCAAAAGCACGCCACAGACCAGTTTCGGCGTCGCTTCGAGATAGGCTTCGATCATTTCCCGGAAGCGTTCCATCTCCGTTTTGGCGACGTTGGCGTAGCCGTAGCCGGGAACGTCGACGAAATAGAAGGCGCGGTTGATGATGAAGAAATTGAGCAGTCGGGTTTTACCCGGCGTCCGGGAGACGCGGGCGACCTTGTGATTATTCAATAGCGCGTTGATGAACGACGACTTGCCGACATTGGAACGGCCGGCGACGACGATTTCGGGCAGGCCGTCGCGCGGATATTGCGCGGCCGCCACGACGCTGCCGAAGAATTCGATCGAACGAATGATCATGGGAACCTCTTTCAGCGTTTGTCTAGAACGCGCAAAATGACGACTTTGAGATAAAACGATTCTTCGGAACCGAGCAGCGTCGGATGATCCTTTCCCTGCGTCCGGAATTCGACCATCTGGACGATCCGCCCGGAATCGACGCCGGCTTCGAGTAGCATCTCGAGGAAGAGGGCGGGAGTCATATAGTGCGAACAGGAACAGGTGACGAGATACCCGCCATGACGGACGAGTTTCAGGCCCTGGATGTTGATTTCCTTGTATCCGGCGTAGGCGTTGGTGAGATGTTCGGCGTTTTTCGCGAACGCCGGCGGATCGAGGACGATGACGTCAAAACACTTCTGTTCTTCCTGGTATTGCCGGAGGAGCGAGAACACGTCGGCCTTGACCACGTCAAAACCGTTGAAGCCGTTGCAGGATTGCCCGTATCAAAAGGTATTAAATACG
>CAZFHR010000063.1:0-7233 GCA_964519115.1 uncultured Candidatus Izemoplasmatales bacterium | reverse complement strand
AGAGGCCCATGCCCCCGATTTGATACATTAACTGCGAAGTCGGGAGACCCTTCATAAACACGGATCCGCCCCCAATGGCAGCACCCCATGCTGCATATTGTTCCCAAGTATATTCGCCGGCTAGCACTTGTGCCTGCGTCAATCCGGTTGGGAGGTGATCAAAAGCGGTCTTGTTTGCATATGCTAAGTAAACATCGGAGTTGAAAGGGAAGAAGAAACGGAATTCGCCGTATTTTGTGCTGCCATCAAACGCAGCTAAGAACGTACGGTCTGTCATTTCATCTTCTAAAGCATTGCCATTTTGAATATATCCCGCTTGGATATATTGGCTCATCGTGCCATAATGGGAAATGACTAAGTCTACGGTGTAATGTTCAGCAATTTGCTCTGAATCGATCTTGTTGAAAGTCTCAGTAGCCTGTGCGAGCGTATTGAAATGAACAGTACAGTTATTATCGATTTCGAATTGATTGATGATGTTCTCGTTATAGATTTCCTTTTCGGAAACTTCACGAGCAAAATCTGAATAGATGACCAGATCACTTGGAGCCCCGGTCGTATCAGCCGTACATCCGAAAATCGCCAATGCGAATCCTAATACTAAAAAGCCAATTAAAAACCTTTTCATCAGTTGAATCCTCCTATTAAACTTTATATTTTTAATTATAGCATACTGCTAAGTGTTCGGTATATGGCCCGCAGACCAAATGTGGTCAAGTGAATTGCAAATATCATGTTACGCGTAATAATTATCGCTTCCAAATTACTTGTTATTGAATTTTTAGCCACAAGTATTGAAAAGGTTCGATCCGCAGCTCGCCCTCATGGCAACGACCGGTTATAATGTCGACCGTGCGATCGCCGATGTTGATCAAAACGACTTCGGAAGAGACATTCGTAATGACCAGAATCGATTCATTGGTCCGATTGTTCTTCCTGATATAGGCGAAAAGTCGCTCATCCATTGCCAGTACCTTCTGTTCCGCGGCCGGTGAGAAGGCGGATTGCGATTTCCTGAGATCGATCATTTTTAGGAAACCGGAAAAAATTATTGTGCGGTCAGATCCGGCTTCAAGTTCAGATACCAAAGTATCATACTGAAGTTTTTCGCGATTGATTCTGCGGGGGATATTCGTGCTTTTGACTCCTTCATCATCGTTTCTCGAACCGAGGAGACTATGGACATAAATGCCAGGTACGCCAATAACTGTCAATAAAATACTTTGGGCAGCGAGAAACTTGCGAATCCGCGTTTCATCACTATCCCCCCGGATATAGATCGCATCCTGATAATTGATGTTGAGTTCATAGGGGGTTTGGGACCCGTCTTGATTGTTCTTGTAACTGATTCTGCCCCCGTTTGTCAAGACATTAGCGCGAATGATTTCCTTTTCTTTATCATTCAGAATGTCATCGACGGGCCGTAGCCCGATGCCATCATGGCTGGCAAGAAAATTAAAGTAGGCGGTCTTGGGCGATAAAGGCGTATCTTCTAGTGATTTTGCCCAACGGGTCAGTTTCGTTGCCCTTCCAACTAAAAAGGAAAACAACGTCAGTGGCGGTAAGGGGAATTGATATACCATGTGCGCTTCATCAAATCCGTTCCCAAGGTAGCTGATATTTTCTTTGTGGGGAACATTCGTCTCGGATATCAGAATGGTTCCGGGAACGCATGCTTCGATTACGGCGCGGATGATTTGGATCAAGGCGTGTGTTTCCGCCAAATGCATGCAGGCTGTACCAAGCTTCTTCCAGATGAAGCCAATGGCGTCCAGGCGAATCAGGCGTGCGCCTTTATTCGCATACAGGACCAGGATGTCAAGAATTTCCAACAGAACCTTGGGGTTCTTGAAATTCAAATCCACTTGATCCTCGCTAAACGTTGCCCATATATTCTTGCGCCCCGTCTTCGTCTTGTATGGATAGTAGAGCGGCAACGCCCGCGGTCTCGTCACAGCACTGTAATCCAGGGTATCGTCGCATTCGATGAAATAATCGGCATAGGCTTCATCCCCCTGGAGGAACCCCTGAAACCACCGGCTCGAAACGGAAATATGATTAATCACGGCATCAAACATCAAATCATAGTGTGTCGATAAATTCTTGATATGCGCCCATGTGCCCAAATCGGGATTGATCGACCGATAATCGGTAACGCTGAAGCCATCATCGGATGTATAGGGGAACATCGGTAAAAGATGGATGATATTGATCTTTTGCTTGACATAGGCATTAAGGAAGGTATTCAGCGTATGCAAAGGTTTCTCATCTTTATTTTTGATGGAGTCGCCATAAGTGATCAATACGATGTCATCTTCCGTAACCCAGCGTTTCGGCACGGCCGGTTGATGTTCGCTGATAAAACGCGTAACCTTATGATGAACATCTTCTGCGGACGATCCATATAGTAAGATCAGTTGATTCAAAATATTCGGCATAAGCTTCTCCGTTAAAGTTCCAAGTCTTTGATCATATGGGTAAAATAAAGTTTCGGGTTGGTGATAGATTCCAGCTCCGATGCGTATTTCGGCACGACACTGATCATCAGATCTAGAAAATCATAGTCGGCATCATGATCGATGATGCCGAAAACCCCGACGACTTTTTTATGATGTTTTTTTGCGATCTGGGCGATGCCTGCGGGCCCTTTGCCAAATAAAGTCTGTCTATCAAGTTTGCCTTCGCCGACAATCACAACATCGGCTCTTGCGATCGAAGCTTCAATATCCAGCAATTTGATCATGGAATTAATGCCGCTTGACATCGTCGCATCAAGAAAGGTCATGGCGCCAAAGCCAAACCCGCCGGCAGCTCCTGCCCCTTCAAAATTGGCGACACTTTTTTGAAACTGTCGCTCGACCAAAGCGGCGTAATGGCTCATCGATCGTTCCAGAACGAGTACGGTTTCCTTATCGGCGCCTTTTTGCGGTGAATAAATGTATGAACATCCGTTTTTACCCAATAATGGATTCTTAACGTCACTGAAAATCGTAAATTGGATGCCTTTGATTGTTTTCACCAAAGCCTCAGTATTGAAGGAAGTGATTTGTCCGATTAAATCCCCATTCATGTGATCGGTCACTAACTGGTCATCGATATAGAAATTGACGCCGAGGGCTTGTAACATCCCGGCGCCCCCATCATTGGTGGAACTGCCCCCAATGCCAATGACAATTTCCTTCGCGCCCTTATTGATGGCGTCGATGACAATGAGGCCGACGCCATAGGTGGTGGTAATTAAGGGGTTCAATTCTTTTTTCCGCAGTAATGTGATGCCGGCGGCACTATTCATTTCTAAATAGGCGACGTCGCCGATAAGAACATATTCACAAGTGATTTTTCGATCAAGTGCATCAATCGAGGCAACGGTTATTCCCTCCACAAAAAAATGGGCTTTCAAGACCTCGACAAAGCCTTCTCCCCCATCAGAGATCGGGCAGATTTCAACCGAGTGTCCCAAAGCACTTAATTCATTCTCAATAATCGTTGAGATTTCTTTGGATGAAATTGTTCCTTTAAAGGAATCGACGGATGCAAAAATTTTCATAAGTTCTCCTTGCCTGACTGTTCTATTTTACCAAAATTGCAAGAAAAGTCACATATTACACAAAACATAAATATAGACTAATATAATCGTTTCATTGTTATGGGTAATATGTTATGAACGATATTTGCCGCGGTCACGCCATTTCAGCGCCATGACTACTCGTTCGCCTAGAAATGAAACAGTTCCTGTAAAACGGACCGCAAAGTCTCGTAGGAAAAATGTTCTTCCCCGAGCATAAAGTTGCGATTGACGATTCGTTCCCGATACGGATTGTCCAAGAGCAAGCGGAATGTTTCATCGGAAGCTGCCCTGATGGTTTCATCCTCAATGTGATGCAGACCGAGGGCATCGGTCTGATAAGTGTCCCCTAATGATATGTAGGAGAAATCGTACGGGGCAATGTCATCCTTGAACACCGAATATTCAAAAACCACCATCGGTTTTCTGGCGAACAGCCCTTCTAAAAACTGATTTCCCCAGCCTTCATACGTGCTGGGATAAGTGATGATATCCGCAAAAACATAGGCATCCCATAAAGAATAGGTCTTCAATCCCGACGTATTCGTCCGGGTATGGCTTATTTTGGCGGCATCCATGACCATTTTGACATTCAGCTTTTTTGCATAGTCCACGAGTTTTTCCTCGTAATGATCCAGTCCTTCCTGCAGCCCGACCACCAATAACACGAATCTGGTATTCGAAGTGATTGTCCGCCCATCGTATAAGACCCGTCCATCAAAGGCGGGTAGAATCGCATTCAGATGAGCAATGAGTTGAATGGCCAGTTCGATGCTCTTGCGATTGGTCACTCGCGTGGCTTGCAGAAAAATCACATCGTCCGCGCCCAACGAAAACATCGCTTTAAAATCTTTATTAAAA
Organism: uncultured Candidatus Izemoplasmatales bacterium; assembly: GCA_964519115.1. GTDB lineage: Bacteria > Bacillota_I > Bacilli_A > Izemoplasmatales > Hujiaoplasmataceae > UBA12489. Next base: position 2,807 of record CAZFHR010000063.1, on the reverse strand, counting down.
TCATCTTTCTGCCAAAGGGACGCCGAAAAGTCAAACACATTCGGAACAATGGTCGCATCCAGGCCTCTTCGAGCAAGCAGGTCTTTCTTTGCTTTGCTGTTAATGACTACTTGTTTAATCCGATCACCGAAAGGAGGAAAATGGTTTTTCAGCGTCGATGCGACGAACTCGCAGGTGGGTCTGCTATATTTATCGCGCTCCCAGTAAAAATCATGATGGTGATTGACGACATAAATACCGGTTTCTTCAATCGCCGATAATAGACCGATTGCAATCGGTAGGCTTTTTCCAAGCGAAAAGATGTTGTTAGGCACCAGACAGTCAATGTGTTCGGAATGAATAATCTCGATCAGTTTATCTTTGATGATGTTCGCCTGTTCTGCAATAACGGTTTTTAACCCGTCACAATCAAATCGATTCAATCGGAGATAGCACTCGTCCGTTATTAGCAAATCCAAGGGGTTGTTATATGCCATTTCTTCAATCACGAATACGTTTTTTGCGGCGTTATTACCCGCGATGTAGACCACCTCGTGGCCAAGGCGATTTAATACATATTCCCATTTTTCCATTTCCAAGGAGACTCCATCGGTTTCTCCAACCCTAAAATGAATCAGTGCGATTTTCATACTCTTCTCCTGTCAAGCATTCATATTTTTCACTTTATTCTAACACTTTTCCCGGAATTAAGCATTTATTTTCCATAGTGATTTGTTATAACTCTCACGCCATTTACCCCCGACAACCTCTGAGACCAACTCCAAATCAAACGTCCTATTGCATAGGATTGATTCCACCGTCGTTTCCAGGTCAGGTATAATACACGTCTCCGCACCCCCAAATGAATTCGGATGTCATAACATGGTTTGCTACGGATGCGAAAAGGTGTGAAAAAAACGTATTCCCTAGGAGGTACAGGGAATACGAAGTGGATGTATTTGGTTGCATAGATTGGTATGATTCATCGTATGACAAAGTCAGAAGTTTTATCGATCCCTTCTGACTTTATCGTAAGAAAAGCCGTACTACTCTTGTGGCGAAGGAATCGACGACCAAGTTTCATCGTCACAGCACGTCCATGGCCTTTAAAAGCAGGCATTTCGGTCCGCGATAACTGATGCTGGTAAAGGCTTCTTTGGAAAGCACGAGGTCGGAGAGCGCCTTGTCGATGTTGCCGCTGAAGGAAAAGCCGCTCACTGGAATCAGATTCTTGCCGTCAAACCAGACGGCGAGGCGGACTTCGCCGCCGATGTAGCCGCTGTAGGTATCGATTTGAATGCCGGAAAGGGCGAGGATCTCGAGATGCGGTTTGACCTTCATCCGGGCGATCGTAGTCTTGCCGCACGCCGCTTCGATGGTGCTGAAAACGCCGTTTGGCTTCATGCCGAGATACTGTGCGTATTGGTTGGCGCCGTAGTAATCCATCAGTTTACCCTGTTCGACGACGCGCACGGGGGAAAGCAGGACGCCGTCGCGATCGAAGGCATCGGCCTTCGAAAACGTCGTCCAGCCGATCGATAAAGCGTCGCCGCGGATATCCTTTTGAATCATGTCGCCGATGCGCTTGTCGGTATTCTGTTGGTAGATGCTGTCATAGGAATAATCATCGATCAGGGCCCGGAGGAATTCTTCGACGTCGTCGCCCTGCAGGATCACATCCGCCGTGGCGACGTTTTCGATTTTGACGGCAGCGTAACGCATTGCAACGTCGGCGATCGCCGCTGCGGCATCCTTTTTGACCTGTTCGAGATTGACGGCCCTGTAGGCATACATGCGGATCAGTTCGACTTTACGCTCTGGCCCGTCATGCGAAGGAATCGCTTCAATATTGATCTTGGCAAGTGTCTTTGTAAGGTCAACGCCTTCCGAGTTCAAGATCCGGATCGTCTGACGGGAATGGAACGCCTCGAGCGCGTTGAAGCGGGAGACGGGCGTCGCGGCCGCGAAAAAGACATTGGCGATTTCGTCGAGGAGAACATAGGGATCGGAAAGGTCCGCCGGATCTTTCCAGGAACGTTTGCGTTCGCCCTTGACCAGATCGAACGTCTTGTTTTTGACGAAACTGGCGGCGAAGACTGCGGCTTCCACTTTCTTTGCGAGTTCGGACTTGGTTGATTTCCGGCTCACGGCAAACGCGGAGGATCCGAGATACTCGTGCTGTTCGCCATGGCGATGGTAGACAGTGACCTGGTATTCGCGCGTTTCGACGCGGCGGGTGGTTTCCTTTTTCTGCATGACATAAAAAACCTGCGAGGAGACGGTCGCGGTTTCGCTCACGAGCCATCCCGAGACCATTTGATTCGCCTTGAGGGCGCTGACGATTTGTTTGATCATCCGATCTTCACCTTCGCTTTCAGACAGGGGCCGCCGTCGCTGACGCGGACCCATTCCTTATACCCCTTGCCGCACGAACCGCTGCCGATGACGTCGAAGTCACTAGACACGGCGGAAATCGACTCGAGCAGATCGATCACATAGCCGGACATGACCACCGGCGAGACAATCTTACCGGTGAACTTGCCTTTCTTGATTTCGCGGCCGTAGTGGGCGGTGCACTGGATGCCCCAGTTTTTCGGGTCTTCCATGCCGTTGTTGGTCTTGGCGATGAAATAGCCCTCCTGCACCGAGGCGATCATGTCGTCGAAACGGGATTTGCCTTTTTCGAAGAAGGTATTGGTCATCCGCGTGTAGGCTTTTCGTTTGTAGGATTCACGGCGGCTGTTGCCGGAGGGAACTTGTCCGAGCTGGAGCGCGGAGAGCACGTCGGAGATGCCGCCGATGAGGATGCCCTTGTCGATGATCTTGGT